>MAXT01000184.1 GCA_001751225.1 Desulfuromonadales bacterium C00003107
GGTAAGGAGATGGCTAACAATCTGTAGTGCCATCCCACGAAGGCAGCACTTTCTTTGTGCGGTTCCTCTTCCAAGAGTTGATTGCTAAAATTATTGGTCCGACTCTTTTCCCAACAGTGATCGAAGGTGCTGTTGGGTTTAAAACCCATAACGCATATGCAACGTCGCTAAGGGCGCCCTCTGTCGTTGGCTGCATGCAAGCTGGCCCAATGGCAGAAGGGCCAACAACGAAGCGCTTCACATCAATTGGGCAGTGTCGAAAAATTGATTTACCAGCTTCCGCGACAGAAGTCTCGGCGACAGCCAATCCGTCCTTTCTTTGGATACTTTCTTTAGACTAGTAAAGAAAGTATCCCGGCTGGCCGGCCGGGACCGGCGAAGTTAGTTTGCCGGTGTTTTGGTTATAACCCCGTAAAACCCATTAAAAAAGGCCGCCCTTGATAGGGGCCGGCCTTTAATCTTCAGTGTCTGACCAGATTTATTCTGTCTCCCCAAGCTTCAACAAAGCATGCAGCTTCCCCACCCGCACCATCTCCACTCCGCGAGCTGCGGCTCGGGTCAGGGGCACACCGTAGATGGCCTCCAATTCCAGAGGATGCCCTTCGAGGCGGTCGATCATCATGCTCGGCTGATAACCGTCCATGGTTTCGGTGGCGCTAATCATTTTGCTGATAAAGGCGTCGGCCTCCATCGGTTGGCTCAGTCCCTGGGCGTTGCCGGCGGCGATTACCTCGCCCATGATGGCGATGATTTCTCTGCGGCTGGGTTTATGGTTCAGCAGTTCGGTGACGTTCTTGCCGGTGAGGGCGCAGAGGCCGTTGAAGGGGATATTCCAGACCAGTTTTTCCCAGCGAGCCCGGCGCAAATCGGCCACTGCTTCGCAGGGAACCTGGGCTTTTTTGAACAGTTCCGCCAGGGCCGTGGCCCGCTCGGAGAGGCCGCCGGCAAATTCACCGAGGCGGATGCGGCCCTGGCCCATGTGGTGCACGGTGCCCGGCTCGCCGCGATTGGAGCAGAGAAAGGCGATGCCGCCCAGCACCCGTTCGCTGCCGAAGGCTTCCGCCAGCAGCTCCTCGTTGCCGAGTCCGTTTTGCAGGGTAAGAACGCAGGTGTCGCCTTGCATCAGGGGGGCGACCAGTTCGATCAGACGATGGTTGGCAAAGGTCTTGAGGCCGACCAGCACCAAATCGACAGGGCCGAGTTCGGCGGGATCGAGAGCGCACTGCACGGGCTGCAGATGAAAGTCTCCCTTGGGAGAGGTGACCTTCAGGCCCTCTTCGCGAATGGCCTGATAGTCCCGGCGCAGTAGAAAACGCACATCATTTCCAGCCTGTTGCAGCATGGCACCGTAGTAGAGGCCTAGGGCTCCGGCGCCGACGACAGCTATTCTCATCGAGTGTCTCCGTCATGTTCATTGTAGATGGTGGGCTACGTCCGTCTGGTGGCATTGTGTGGCAGGCAGACTAAGATCGCAATTGTATTTGTAACACAGTCGCCTGGCGAGCACCATGCACGGGCTGTCGGCTTGCTGAAAGGGGCCTTTTCTTGACGGATTGGGGACTTTTGTGATATCTTATTGGGATTCTAAAAGGAGGAACTCATGTTTAAAGTTGGAGATTTAGCTGTCTACCCCACTCAGGGAGTTGGGGTGATTGAATCGATTGAATCCAAGGAGTTTGTTGGCGAAAAACATGATTTCTACATTTTGAGAATTCTCGACAGCGATATGACCATTATGATTCCGGTGAATAATACCGGGTCGGTGGGTATGCGCACGCTGATCGACAAGGAGTGCGTGGCAAGTATCTACGAAGTGTTCAACGACAAGGCGGAGGTGGGTCAGGCTATCGCTTCCTGGAGCCGCCGTCAGCGCGGTTATAACGAAAAGATCAAATCTGGCGACCTGTTCGAGGTGGCCGAGGTGTTGCGTGACCTCTATCAGATCAAAGAAAACAAAGAACTTTCCTACGGCGAAAAGAAGGTGCTGGAACTGGCCCGCAAGCTGCTGGTTAAAGAGGTGGCCCTGGCCGCTGGTACCGAGGAAAAGCAAGTCGTCGAACGGGTCGAGAGTTTTTTCCACTAGCGTTTTTTTGAAGCCAGGTCGCAGCCTGGCTTTGATAGTCTGTAACGCCTTTCCACCGGTAGTATCAAACCAGGGTTTGTCTGTACCCTGCTCTGTTAGAGTCTGAATGCTATTCTCATGAGTGTTTTCGTTCTCATTCCTGCTGCCGGTATGGGGCGCCGCATGGGCGCCACCGTCAACAAGCAATATCTGCCCCTCAATGGTCGGCCGATTCTGGGCCACACCATCGCCCTGTTCGACGAACATCCCCTTATCGACAAGATTTACGTCATCACTCCGGCCGATGAATTCGAGCTGTGTCGTCGCGAGGTGCTGGAGCCCGGCAATTTTTGCAAGGTTCAGGGCTTGGTGCCGGGCGGTGCCGAGCGTCAGGATTCGGTGCGCAACGGCCTACAGGCCTGTGCCGCCGGTCCCGACGACATCGTGTTGATTCACGACGGGGTGCGGCCCCTGCTGCAGCCGGAACTCATCGATCGGCTGGTGGCCGAGGTGCAAGAGCGGGGTGCCTGCCTGGTCGGCGTGCCAGTCAAAGACACCATCAAACAGGTGGCCGACGGCCGCATCGAGGGGACTCCCGACCGCAGTGGCCTGTGGCAGGCCCAGACCCCTCAGGCCTTCCGCTATGGCCAGATTCTGGAGGCCTATCGGCGGGCGCAGCAGGATGGTTTCCGCGGCACCGACGATGCCTCGCTGGTAGAACGCCTCGGTCTGCCGGTGACGGTGATCGCCGGCAGCTATCGCAACATCAAACTCACTACGCCCGAGGACCTGCTGTTGGCCCGGGCTTTTCTCGACAATCCGGAGGAGATTTGCCCATGATGCGCATCGGCCATGGCTACGATGTTCACCAATTGGTCGCCGAGCGGCAACTGATCCTTGGCGGTGTTGAGGTGCCCTATAGCCTTGGCCTGCTCGGCCATTCCGATGCCGACGTGCTGCTGCACGCTATCTGCGATGCGATTCTCGGCGCTCTGGGGGCTGGCGACATCGGCAAGCATTTTCCCGACACCGATGCGGCCTATCGGGGTGTCTCCAGCCTTAAACTACTGCGCCATGTGGTTGCTCTGGCGGCTGCTCAGGGCTACACAGTCGGCAACCTCGACAGTACGGTGATCGCTCAGCGACCCAAACTGGCCCCCTATATTGGCGAGATGGTGGATAAGATCGCTGTGGCCTGCGGAGTCTGTGCCAGTCGCATCAACGTGAAGGCCACCACCACCGAAGAACTCGGTTTCGAAGGACGCGGCGAAGGTATCTCGGCTCATGCCGTGGTGTTGCTGCAGGCCGTGGCGAAAGACTGAGCACGGTCAGTTGGGGCGTCTATTGTAATGGGCGGTTGCTTTTCCGGCTAAAATCTGCCACTTTCTGAACTGTTCAGAAGGTGGTTTTTCATCAGTCTGCGGGTATATAACCGCTTATTTCAACCATACGATCAGGACGACAGCGATCATGGATAATAGCAACGACAGCAACGCTCCTGCGGCACCGAGCAATTTTATTCGTACCATCATCGACAAGGACCTGGCCGCCGGTAAGAACAACGGTGCGGTGGTGACCCGTTTTCCGCCGGAACCCAACGGCTATCTGCATATCGGTCATGCCAAGAGCATCTGCCTCAATTTCGGCCTGGCTCGAGACTATGCCACCGCGCCGGGTGGGGCCCGCTGTCATCTGCGTTTTGACGACACCAATCCGGTTAAGGAAGAGCAGGAGTATATTGACTCCATCAAGGAGAACCTGTGCTGGCTCGGCTTCGACTGGGGTGACAATGAATTCTATTCTTCGGATTATTTCGACCAGCTCTATGCCTGGGCGCTGCAGCTTATCGAGGCCGGTAAGGCTTACGTTGACGATCTGTCAGCGGAGGAGATGCGCACCTATCGCGGCACCCTGACCGAGCCGGGGAAAAACAGCCCCTACCGCGACCGCACGGTGGCTGAGAATCGGGAGCTGTTTGAAAAGATGAAGAACGGCGACTATCCCGATGGCGCCAAGGTGCTGCGGGCCAAGATCGATATGGCTTCGCCCAACCTGAATCTGCGGGATCCGGTCCTGTACCGTATTCTCCACGCCGAGCATCATCGTACTGGAACCGCCTGGTGTATCTACCCCATGTACGACTTCACCCACGGTCAGAGCGATTCTCTGGAGGGGGTTACTTATTCCATCTGCACCCTCGAGTTCGCGGATCATCGGCCTCTCTACGAATGGTTCCTCGATCAACTGGAGATTCATCATCCCCAGCAGATCGAATTTGCCCGTCTCAACATCAACTATACGGTGATGAGTAAGCGCAAGTTGCTGGAGCTGGTGGAGGGCAGTTATGTCAGCGGGTGGGACGATCCCCGTATGCCGACCCTGGCCGGTTTGCGCCGGCGCGGCTATACCCCGGCTTCCATTCGCAACTTCTGCGAGCGGATCGGCGTCTCGAAAAAGGGCAGTTGCGTCGATATCGGCTTTCTTGAAAGCTGTATTCGCGAAGATCTCGACCACAGCGCGCCCCGGGCCATGGCGGTTCTTAACCCGCTGCGGGTCGTGATTGATAACTATCCCGAAGGTCAGGTCGAAGAATTCCAGGCGCCGGTTCATCCCCAGCAGCCCGAACGGGGTACCCGCACGGTGCCTTTCTCCAAGGTTCTGTATATTGAACGGGAAGATTTCATGGAGGAAGCGCCAAAGAAGTTCTTCCGTCTTGCTCCGGGCCGAGAAGTACGGTTGCGTTGCGCTTATTTCATTCGCTGCGACGAGGTGATCAAGGATCCGGTCAGCGGCGAGGTCATCGAATTGCGCTGCAGCTATGATCCAGCCAGTCGTGGCGGGGCTTCCCCCGATGGCCGTAAGGTCAAAGGGACCTTGCACTGGGTGTCGGCCGAGCATGCTCTGGACGCCGAGATTCGCCTCTACGATCGC
This sequence comes from Desulfuromonadales bacterium C00003107, assembly GCA_001751225.1. Taxonomy (GTDB): domain Bacteria; phylum Desulfobacterota; class Desulfuromonadia; order Desulfuromonadales; family Syntrophotaleaceae; genus Syntrophotalea_A. The sequence goes on from MAXT01000184.1 coordinate 4,994, forward strand.
CTGTTCGTTTCGGAGAATCCTTCGGCAGACAAGGAAGTCGATTTCAAGAGTCAGCTCAATCCCGAATCGTTGCAGGTGCTGAGTGGCTGCAAGGTTGAGCCGAGTCTGGCCGATGCTGCGCCGGAGAGTCGCTATCAGTTTGAGCGGCAAGGTTATTTCTGTGTCGATCAGGCCGATAGTGTGGCTGGGCGGCTGGTTTTCAACCGTACGGTGACTTTGCGGGATTCTTGGGCGAAGATGGGGAAGAAGTAGGACTCGGTTTTGTTTGCTTGGCAATCGAACCCTTTAAATCATTAACACCGCGGGGTTGCGTCCCCGCCCGACGCCCTACTCTTTTTACGCGCCAAAAAAGAGTAGGCAGAAAAAGGCGCCCCGGCTCCTTGCCCTTCGGGTACCCTGCGCTGCGTTACAGGGGATGGATAGCTTTTGACCCAAAAACCCCTGTGAGTGCCGCCGAACGCAGGGATTTTCATCCGGAACAGAAGGACGGATGTCTGAGCGCAGCGAGTTTTCGTCCTTCCCGGATTATAATCCCGGAGAGAGGGAACCCGCCGCAGGCGGGCCAACGGGGGGCGACCTTCTTTTGCTTACTTTTCTTGGTCGTCAAGAAAAGTAAGATGCCCGGCCGGGCGAAACCGGCCGATTTAAATGATCTTATAGACTTTAAAAATCTTGATTGTTATGTATAAAAGCGGCGGACACCATTTCAACCCCATCCGCTGAAAAACAAGGAGAACCTGTTTCATGAGCTTGCGAGTCTACAATACCCTCACCGGTGGCAAAGAAGAATTCCAGCCGCTGGTTCCCGGCAAGGTCGGCATGTACGTCTGCGGTGTCACCGTCTATGACTACTGCCACATCGGCCACGCCCGGGCCAATATCGTCTTTGACGTCATTTTCCGCTACCTGCAATTTGCCGGTTTTGAAGTCAACTACGTGCGTAACTATACGGACGTCGACGACAAGATCATCAATCGCGCCAATGAGCGGGGTATCGACAGCACCACCCTGGCCGAAGAGTTCATAAAGGCTTTTGACGAGGATATGGCCAGCCTCGGCTTGAGCCTGCCGACCTGTCAGCCCAAGGCCACTGAACATATCGAGCAGATCGTCGATATCGTCGAGCGCCTGATAGAGAAGGGTCTGGCCTACGAG
>MAXT01000185.1 GCA_001751225.1 Desulfuromonadales bacterium C00003107
CGTTTTCTGTGCCGCCCCGTCGCCCCCCTTCCTGATGGCCACCGATCATAAAAGGGGAAAACTTAGTCCCTTTGCGGAGATATAGAGCACCGATGCCCTTGGGAGCGTGTAATTTGTGGCCGGATAGGGAAAGCAGGTCAATGGGGCTTCGACTCATGTCCATGGGGATCTTGCCCACCGCCTGCACCGCGTCGGTATGAAAGGGGATGCCCCTTTCATTGACTATGGCGGCAATCTCGTCGATGGGAAAAAGCACCCCAGTCTCGTTGTTGGCGGCCATGATGCTGACCAGGGCGGTGTCTTCTTTGAGGGCCGCCCGCAGTTCATCGAGATTAAGCGTTCCTTGGCGATTGACTCCTAGCTCGGTGACTCGGTAGCCGCGCGCTTGAAGATGATGGCCGACGTTGAGCACCGCTGGGTGCTCGACCCGGCAGATAACAATATGTTTTTTCTCCGGATAGGAATAGAGAGTGCCCATGATCGCGGCGTTATTGCTTTCGGTACCGCAACTGGTGAAAATGATCTCGGCAGGGTGGGCGCCGATCAGGGCCGCGACCTGTTCCCGGGCGCGGGCCAGATGCTTGCCCACCTGACCGCCGAAGCTATGCATGCTCGAGGCGTTGCCGTAAAGCTCGCTGAAAAAGGGCAGCATGGCCTCGACGACCTCGGGGGCCGTACGAGTGGTGGCGTTGTTGTCGAGATAGACGGTTTTCATCCCTTCACCTCCTCCACCACTAGATCAGGGCTGACGAATTCGCGGAGCTTGGCTTCAACGAAGTTTTTCAGGGTGAATTGGGATTGAGGGCAGAAAGAACAGTTGCCACGCAGAGCCACATAGATTGTGTCGCCGGCGATGTCGACCAGCTCTAGATCTCCGCCGTCGGAGCGGATCGGCGGCAAAATCTCCCGTTCCAGGGTTTCCTGGATCAGTCGGATCTTCTGCAGGTTGGTCAGTTTCTGGCCCGCTGGGACGGCTTTCTCCGCTGGTTCAACCGGATCTTCCCCCCACAGTTTCGTGAGGATTGCTTCGATCTTGGGATGACAGGCCTGGCAGCCGCCGCCGGCCTTGGTAAAGTCAGTGATCTGCTCGAGACTGGTCAGGTGATTTTCCTTGGCGACCCGTTCGATCTCCTTGTCGGTGACGCCGAAGCATTTGCAGACGATCTCGAAATTCTCTTTGACCGTAGCTTCGCCCCGATAGTTGGCGATGGCCGCTTCCAGGGCTTCCTTTCCCATGACCGAGCAGTGCATCTTCTCTTCCGGTAGGCCACCGAGAAATTCAGCCAGATCCTGATTGGAGATCTTTTCCGCTTCTTCCAGGGTCATGCCCTTGGCGATTTCGGTCAGAGCTGAGGACGTAGCGATGGCGCTGGCACAACCAAAGGTCTGAAATTTGATGTCTTCAATCCGCTTGTTTTCGTCGAGTTTAAAGGTCAGACGCAGGGCATCGCCGCAGGCTAGTGAGCCGACCTCGCCGATGGCGTCAGGGTTTTCGACTTCGCCGACGTTGCGCGGGTTCAGAAAGTGGTCATTGACTTTATCGGTATAATCCCACATTGAATGATCTCCTGTCGGTCAGGTGAACCGGATGCAGCGGTTTGGCTTCATGCGGCACCAAGTTTTTTTATTATGTCTTGTTCTAATGTATATAGCTGAAAGGCGTTTGTCAAAAGCTGAGTAAATTGGTTTGGATTTGAGGCTGGCCATAAAAGGTTAAACTCACCTTGTTTGTGCTGAGAGTGTCGCGGACCAGCACGCAGTCCTATTCAGCAGGTTGCATGCCAGTTTACAGTATGACCGATGCCAGGGGTTTTTGGACTTTTAGGGGCTATCAAAGGTTGTCGGCCGGCATTTACTGTCCAAAAATGGAGCAGATGCCGAAATGTCAGGCAATGTTCAGGATGTCCATCGGGGTTGCGTTGTGGCGCAAAGACCGTTAATAATCAGGGGTAAATTTTATGAGGTATCCAAGGAGGTATTATGCAGCAACTGATAGATACCCTGAGCAGCTGGGTCTGGGGGCCGGTCACCATCGCGCTGCTGGTGGGCAGCGGTATCTTTATCACCCTGCTGGTCGGCGTAATTCAATTCCGCCGCTTCGGTTACGCCTGGAAACTTATTTCCGGGCGTTTTGACAATCCCGACGACCAGGGTGAGATCACCCATTTTCAGGCCTTGAGCGCTGCCCTGTCGGCGACCATCGGCACCGGCAATATCGCCGGAGTTGGTACCGCCGTGGCCCTTGGCGGACCGGGGGCGGTATTCTGGATGTGGGTTACGGCCGTCTTCGGCATGGCCCTCAAATATGCCGAATGCCTGCTGTCCCTACACTTTCGCACCATTCATGAAGACGGCTCGGTGAGCGCCGGGCCGATGTATTATCTGGAGAAGGGGCTCGGTCAGAAATGGCTAGGCATGCTGTTCGCCTTCTTCGCCATGGTTGCTTCCTTCGGTATCGGCAATATGGCCCAGGCCAATTCGGTAGCCGAGCCTCTGCAGACCTATTTCGGGGTGCCCAAGGTGGTGACCGGTCTGGTCATCGCGGTGCTGGTCTTTGCCGTCATCGTCGGCGGCATCAAGCGCATCGGTCGAGTGGCCAGCAAGTTGGTTCCCTGCATGGCTATCTTTTACGTGATTGGGGCCTTGCTGGTGATCTGTCGCCATTACACGCTGTTGCCCGACGCCTTCGGCCTGATCTTTCGTAGCGCCTTCAGCGGTAGTGCGGCGACCGGAGGACTTGCCGGAGCGACGGTGGCTCAGGCGATCCGCTTTGGTGTTGCACGGGGTGTGTTTTCCAACGAGGCGGGGCTCGGCAGTGCCCCCATCGCTCACGGTGCTGCCCAGACCGAGGAACCGGTCCGCGAAGGGCTGGTGGCCATGCTCGGTCCTTTCATCGATACCATCACCATTTGCACCATGACCGCTCTGGTGATTATCCTCACCGGTGCCTACCGAAGTGGCTTGAGTGGCGCTGACCTTACCGCCCGCGCTTTTAGCCTCGGCATGCCGGGCAAAGGCGGCTACATAGTTGCCATAGGCATCGCTTTTTTTGCCTTTTCCACGGCCATCAGCTGGTCCTATTACGGTGATCGTTCGGTAGAATACCTGTTCGGGCCTAAGCTGATTATGCCTTACCGGGTGCTGTTCTGCCTGCTGCTGCCGGTGGGAGCAGCGATTGAGCTAGAGCTGGTGTGGACTATCTCCGATATTTTCAATGCCCTCATGGCTTGGCCCAACTTGGTTGGCCTGCTTTTTCTCAGTCCTCTGGTGTGGCGTAAGACCCGAGAGTATTTTAGTGACCCGGAGCGTGTTTATCCTCGGGGCTAATGGGTAGCTATTGAAGGTTTTATTGTTAGCGTGTAACATAAATAGTCGCACGAGTAGTGCGGTTATATGGCAGGCAAAATCTGTGAGGAATGTATGAATCTATATTTTCGATTGCTTTGGATGATCTTGAGGCTCTGGTTCCGGCCGGGGTCGGTATCGCTGACAGAGCCCTTTCGGCGTTCGTTTCGCGTATTGCCCACCGACTGCGATTTTAATCTACATCTGACCAACAGCCGTTATTTTGCCTTGATCGATGTGGCACGGGTCGAACAGCTGGCGCGGTTGAAACTAATCTCTCCGCTGTTGAAAAAACGTTGGCTGCCGTTTCTGAATGCTAGTGAGATCACCTTTATACGGCCGCTGCCCCCTTTGAAAAAGTTCGACATCGTTACCCGCATCGTGACCTGGGATGAAAAATATCTCTACCTTGAACAACGCTTTGAGACTCCCGGTACCCTGCATGCGGTTTCATTGGGCCGCGCCGCCTTTGTTCATGGCCGGGAGTTGGTGCCGCCGGCCCAGGTTGCAGCATTGACCGGACATTCGGGTGAAGCGCCAGTCAGTCCTGCCGTCATCGATGGCTGGCACGTTCTACTAAAAGAGAAGAAAGCGCATTTTGCAGCAGAATCCTGAAAGCAAACTTACTTGCATATCTTTTAGTTACAGGAGGAAAACAGTGAAACAGACAGACGATCCAGGTAGTTGGAATCCTTACCTGGCGGGTGCTCTGACCGGTCTGGTGGCTGTTGCCTCGGTGTTTTTCACCGGCAAATTTTTGGGCGCATCGACATCCTTTGTGCGCAGCGCCGGTATGCTGGAGCGGCTGGTCAACTCCGAGCGAGTGGCCCAAAATAGTTATTTCAGCAAATATCTTCAGCCCGGCGTGTCGGGCATCGACTGGCAGTGGATGTTTGTTGTCGGCATATTGCTTGGTGCCTTGATTGCCGCCGCCACTTCCGGTTCCTTCCGCCTGCAGGCGGTGCCCGATATATGGCAGCATCGGTTCGGGGTTAAAACCGCTTTCAACCGTGCTCTTACCGCCTTTGTCGGCGGTGCCATATTGTTGTTCGGTGCCCGGTTGGCCGGCGGCTGTCCTAGCGGCCACGGCTTGAGCGGCGTCATGCAGCTGACGGTGAGCGGTTTGGTCGCTCTGGTCTGCTTCTTTGCCGGCGGCATGCTGGTCGCGCGTCTGCTCTATGGAAAGGGGGACGAATAATGAACCTGCTGATTTGGGGACTGGCGACCGGGATCGCCTTCGGCTTTCTGCTGCAAAAAGGCCGGGTGTTGCGCTACGATAAGCAGCTCGGCGCCCTGCGGCTGATCGATATGACCATCGTCAAGTTCATGTTCTCCACGGTGCTGGTGGGCATGGTCGGAATCTATCTGCTGCACGATATGGGGCTGATTTCCCTCAAGCTCAAGGCAACGATTCTTGGCGGCAATATCATCGGTGGTCTGATCTTTGGCATTGGCTGGGGCCTGGTCGGTTACTGTCCTGGCACCTCCCTCGGGGCAATCGGTGAGGGACGGATCGATGCCTTCTGGGGCATTCTCGGGATGCTTTTCGGTGCCGCAGTTTATGCCGAGGTGTATCCCCAGCTTAAGACAAGCGTGTTGACTTGGGGCAATTTTGGCAAAATCACCTTGCCGCAGCTGCTAGGGATCAATCACTGGTTTCTTGTCGCGGCGATGGTTGTTCTGGCTCTGGGCATGTTTCGCTGGTTCGAGAAGAAAGGGTTGTAGACAGCGACCCGATTGAATTGGTTAAAGAGGAAAGGGGCAGCCGGTCATAACCGGCTGCCCCTTCTTTTTTGACGGAAGCTGCTTGCAGGACTCGGTGTCTGGCCGTCACTGGCCGCTGTTTCTCACTTTGGCTCCCAGAGCATCGGTCAGGCGTTTTAAGGCCGGTGAGTGGTCGTCGGGATCGAGATGCACGTCGAGAATCGACGGCCCGTCGCTGCAGGCCAAGGCGGCCTGCAGGGCCTGCTCGAAATCCGTTTCGGTAAAGACCTCAAACCCCTGGCCAGCGCCGATCATCTCCGGCAGTCGGCTGAAGCGCCAGGCGGGGATATCGTTGAAGCGGCCGTCGGTCATCGGCCGTTCGGTGCCGTAGCCGCCGTTGTTGAGCACCACCACGATGGGCGACAGGCCGAAACGAGCTGCGGTAGAAAGTTCCATGCCGGTCATCTGGAAGGCGCCGTCACCGACGAGCACAAGGGGGCGCAGCTCGGGGCGGGCCAGCTGGGCGCCGATGGCGCCGGGGACGGCAAAACCCATGGAGGTGTAATAGGCCGGGGACAGAAAGGCCGACGGATGGCGGATGGTGAGGTCGGCGGCGGCGAACATCGCTTCACCAGGGTCGGCCAGCAGCACCGTATGGTCGTCGATGAAGCTTTCTAGGTATTCGAAAAGGCGACTGATGGTAATAGGTGCATTTTGCGCTGCAAAGGGCTGTGGGGTCAACGCCGGCTTGCCAACAGTCGGCTCACGCTGCGGAAGGTTCCGGTCGAGCAGACCGGGCAGGAAGTCGGCCAGCAGCACTTCGGGATATTGGTGGAAGGCGATGGAGCTGCCGTCGCTGGAGGAGGAAATGGTCAGGGCCTGATCGAGTTTGGCGGTAAAGATGCCAAGGTTGATGTCGGTCATGAAGGAGCCGAGCATGAGAAGGCAGTCGCTCTGCTCCACCG
>MAXT01000186.1 GCA_001751225.1 Desulfuromonadales bacterium C00003107
CCAGAGTACGCCGGCAAATACACCATCAACAATAACTTTCCCAAGGTCAATATCTGGATCACCGCTCTGGCCCTTGGCTATTCCTACGACGATATTTTCGACATCGACAAACTCGATCGCGCAAAGATCCAAAAGCAGCTCGATCTGCTGGCCCAAAATGCCAAGAGCCTGTGGGATGGGGCCGCCAACCCAGAGGAATTCCCTGAATTAAGCCTGGCCACCACCTGGGGCTTTGCCGCCCAACAGGCCAATCAAAAGGGCGGCAACTGGCTGCTGGCCGCACCGAACGAAGGCGGAACCGCTTGGATCGACGCTTGGTATATCGGAGCCGGCGCCAAAGGCCTGACCAAACAGCTGGCCGAAGAATGGATCAACTTCATGCTCGCTGAAAAACAACAAGCGGATGTGGTGAAATCCCAGGGCGTCTCACCGGTTATCACCGAAGTCGGCGAAACACTCAACGACAAGGAAAAGACCATGTTCCATGTCGGCGACAACGACTATTTCAAAACGGTCGCCCTGTGGCGAGTGATGACTGAAGAGACCGAACAGGCCTTCGATGCCATGTGGCAGGAAGCCAAAAAGAACAGACCATAACCGGTACCTGCTGCTTTTCCAACACCAGAAAGATTCCATTAACCAGTGTCCATTTGGGAACTCAGTATGAACACAGTACCGTTTTCAAATTGTAAACGAGTCATTTTTTCCAAGGTCAAGGAAATCAAGCGGTTGCACGGAGGCGTAGCTGTCTACGCCGCACACGCAAGCGTGCAGATTGACGCCGAGATTGGGGAAAAGGGCCGTTTCCGGACGAAAACTAACTATCCGAGGGCTGAACGCCAAGAAAAATGATTCACCAGGGTCTTCAGACCGCACGTTCACAGCGTAAAAGGGAGGAACGCCATGCGAAAAAGAAGTAAGGTGTTGATCGCTCTCGCCTGCGGAATGGCAGCAGCATTGCTCGCCACTACCGTCGGCGCGGTAACTATTCGCAACATTCAACCGAATGAAGATGTCTTCAGTTATGTCCAAGGGACGAAAGGGAATTTTGACCAGGTTCTCTACCAGCAAGTAATCGGTGCCGCCAGCGCTTTCAAAGAAGGTGATGAGGCCATCGGCGTGGCCGCTGATGACGAAGCCAGCCGAGAAAATGCCCGCAAGCTACTGGCCAACAGCAAGATCAAGGACCTGCTGGACAAATCGCTGTTCGTCGATGAGCAGGATAAACTGATCATGGACACCACCGATCCGGCCCAGTACGCCAAGGTCAAAGACTGGACCATGGGTGAACTGAAAATATTCTTGCTGACCAAATCCGAAGCTGAGATCAAGGGGATCATGTACGGTCTGCACAGCGACATCATCGGCAACGTGGTCAAGCTCATGTCCAACGATGAATTGACCCACATCGGCCAGACCGTGTTCAACCCATTGCCCGGCTCCAACATAGGCGCCAAGGGCTATCTCAGTGCCCGAGTCCAGCCCAACTCACCGACGGACAACGTCGACGATATCGTCTGGCAGGTCTTTAACGCCTACTCCTATGCGGTCGGTGATATCGTAGTCGGCACCAACCCCGTCGACAGCCAACCGAAGAGCGTTGAGAGTGTTGAACTCGCCCTGCGCGATGTAATGCAAACCTTCGGCGTCGATAAGAGCAACCCCTGGTGCGTGCTGTCCCACATCGACGTTCAGGCCGAAGTCGAAAAAAACAATCCCGGTTCCACCGCCATCTGGTTCCAGAGTCTGGCCGGGGTGGTCGACGCCAACCAGACCTTCGATCTGACATTAGAGAAAATGATGGACTACGCGCGAATGCGTACCGGCAAATACGGCCTCTACTTTGAAACCGGCCAGGGCGCAGACTTCACCAACGGCCATGGCAAGGGCTTCGATATGGTCGTCCATGAGTCGCGCAAGTACGGCTTCGCCCGCGCTCTCAAGCAGCAGGTTGCCGCCGCCCAGACCGACGGCCAGGGCGCTTGGGTCCACATCAACGACGTGGCCGGCTTCATCGGCCCCGAGGTCTTCAAGACCCGCGAACAGCTGGTTCGCTGTTGCCTCGAGGACATCGCCATGGGCAAACTGCACGGCCTGACTATCGGCCTCGACATCTGTTCGACCCTGCACATGCCCGTCACCCTCGACGACCTCAACTGGTGCCAGGATCAGATCGCGCCGGCCAACCCGGGCTACCTGATGTCCCTGCCGACCAAGAACGATCCCATGCTTAGTTATCTGACCACCGGCTATCAGGATCATGTGCGACTGCGGGAAAAATTCGGTTACAAGGTCGACGATGCCATGTGGGATTTCTTCAAGAAAATCCAGATCATTGATCAAAATGACAAACCGACGGAACACTTTGGCGACACCCTCTGGGTCTACTACCAGTATCGGCTGGCCAAGGGTGACAAACGGCCGATGAAGGAAGTCTATGCTGAAGGACAGCAGAAAATCGACGAAGTACTGGGCCGCGGTGTGCCCCTGGCCATTGGCTACGGCGAGAACATCTGGGATCTCGAGCCGGAGCTGAACAGGCAGATGCACGCCCTCTATGACGATGCCAAGGTCAGCCTCTGGGCCGAATACACCCCCGATTTCGTTGCCACTATCCCCAATGCCGTGACCATCGCCACCAACTCTGCTGACCGCGAAGACTACGTGGCTCATCCGAGCACCGGCGAAGAGTTGAACGAAGCGGCCGTGGCAACCCTGGAAAAACTGCGTAACAGCTGGGACGGCGAGAAATCACCCGATGTGCTGATCGTTATTTCCGACGGTCTCAACGCCAAAGCAACTATGGACGATGGCCACCTGATGCCCTATATTCAGGAATTGCGCTCTGAATTGCAAAAGACCGGGATGACCGCAGGCAAAGAACATGTGGTGGTCACCAACGGCCGGGTCCGGATCGGCTACAAGTGCGGCGAGGTGCTGTACA
>MAXT01000187.1:0-3053 GCA_001751225.1 Desulfuromonadales bacterium C00003107
ATCAGGTCTGGGAGCTCCGAATGCTCCTTGACGAGCCGTCTGTACCGCCTCTGCACGACCTCGGCGATTGCTCTCGTATCATCGATCCCATCGACCGTTTTGATCTTGAACCGCCGGTAATTGCTCTTGTCTGGCTTCGCATTCCTGAACTGCACCATCGAGCCGACTGTCGAGGTTCCTGAGAGATGTGATATGTCGAAGCACTCGATCACGAGTGGCGCATCCTCCATGCCCAGCGCGCATTTGAGATCATCCAGCCTCTCGATCTCGCCAAAGAACGACGCTTCTATGTTCTTCATGACGAGATCCAGCAACTGCTTCTTCTCTCCGATCTTTGGCACCCTGATGGCTACTTTACGCCCCCGCTTCGCCGTTAGGAACGATAACAGAGAAGAATCGATCTCTTGTGGGAGTATCAGCTCAGCAGGGACTGCGTTTTCCGAATAATACTGAACCAGAAACTCTTCGAGGAACTCATCCACATACTCGAACTCAAACTCCTGCTTATTCTCAAGGGTTCCTCTGTAGATGTTAAATAGAATAAGATGGACTCTACCATCCGCAACAACGTAATTGATTATGTCTTCGTCGTATTTCCTTGAGAGCTCCATGTTCTGCCTTTCCTTGAGCCATTCGATCGCTTCAATCTGGTTACGCAGTTTCAGAGCATGCTCAAAGTCCAGTTTGTCCGATGCCTCTGCAATCTCGAGTTTTTTGGACTTGATTAGATCGTCGGTCTTTCCTTTCAGGATCGATTCGACCGCACGTATCCTCTCAGAATACTCGTCGCTTTTGATTCCTCCGATGCATGGCGCCTGACACAGATCGATGTGATGCCTCAGACACGGCTTCTTTGGCATCCTCTTGCATGTTCTGATCTGAAANNGTCTTTTTGAGTGTCGAGAGGATGTGATCGCGGGCAGTTGCCGAGACGAACGGTCCGAAGAACTTCCCGCCCCCGCTCTCATCTCGCCTCCGGGAAACAAGGAGACGCGGGAACTCCTCAGCGGTTAACTCGATGTACGCATACCGCTTTGAGTCCCTGAGGTCGATGTTGTACTTCGGGCGGTTCTTCTTTATCAGGTTGTTCTCGAGGACCAGCGCCTCGACCTCGTTGTCGGTCACTATGAAATCGACGGAATCGATGTTTCGGATCAGCGCCTCGGTCTTCGGATCGAAATCACTCTTCTGAAGGTAGCTTTTGACCCTCTTCTTGAGATTTTTCGCCTTTCCAACGTAGATCACTCGTCCTGAGTCGTCTTTGAAGAGATAGCAGCCCGGTTCGTCAGGAAGTTGGGAGGGGTCGATCATGGCATCCTCCCTCCCTTCCTTCCCCCCTTCCTTCCCCCCTTGCCCCCCTTTCCCTCCACCTCCTTTCTGACCTCTCTCGCCCTGCGCTCAATATCCCCTTTGCCGAATACCTTTGCAACCAGCTCGATAGCCTCAAGATTCCGTGCGACGTTGTCCAGATACTCAAGAACATCACCCGTGTAAGCGTAAACTCCGTAATCGCCGATCTTGTGCACGATTCCCTTCGGATCAAGCCCATCGCGGCGCAGTTCGATCAATCTCTCTGAAAAGGCGCGCTCAGGGCATCCGCAGTACGGAGAATCCTTACACGAACACGTCATGAAATCGGTTACGAATGCGACGATCTGGTCCCGGATGTCCGAATCGAGAGACGCAATCGAGTCTCCGGCGAAGATGAGGTCATACGCTGCGCCCTGGAAGACCCTTGTCGGCACATGCATCTTCAGCGCAGCAGAGATCCTCGGAGCGTTCTTGAAATAGACCGAGTCGAGCGTTTCGAGAGCGACAGCAATATCGATCGGAGACTTGCCTTTTTTGATCGCATCCCGGATCAGGAATGCCTGGTCCGCGCTCAGGAAGTGTGTCGCAACGATTCTGCCAAAGCCGGTCTGTCGGGCAGAGGATGTGAGAAAACCGTACTCAACCAGCTTCTTGAAGAGATACTCAAAGTCTCCGCCTCCGATCAGGAGATCGTTCAGACTGCGGAGTTCGGATTTGCTTGTTGATAGTACAGATGACGCAAGCAGCTCCTCGATCTGTTCGGGATCCTCGTACGTGATATCAACCGGCTCAATCTCCTCTTTCAGCAGTTTGAATGCGATCTCGTCCTCGGTTTCAGTTCCGCTGTGGTATTTCCGGTCGGGTTCTGCGAGCAGCGCGACTCTTCCGAGATCGTGGTAATCCGGTCTCCCGGCACGCCCGAGCATCTGGTGAAACTCGTGCACAGATAACCAGTCGATACCCATCGCAAGCGACTCGAAGATGACCTGCGACGCAGGGAAATCGACACCAGCGGCAAGCGCCGCCGTCGTCACGACCACTTCGAGCTTGCCGTCTGCGAATGACTGCGATATGCGCCTGCGCTCCTCACGCGACAAGCCCGCATGGTATGCGGCGGCACGGATCTGGAGCGATTCTGCGATTTTATGGCATCTCTGGCGTGAGTTCGTAAAGACGATCGTCTGCCCGCGATAGCCTTTCGATGACGTTGTGTTCCATTCCTGCCGCGCCAGCCTGTCGATTATCCGTATTTTGTCACGTTCGGTTGTAAATAGCAGATGCAGCTCGATCGGAACCGGTCTCTCTTCGTACCTGACCAGCCCTGCGCCGAGCCTCTCTGCGAGCGCGGCGGGATCGCCGACGGTTGCCGAGAGGTAGATGAACTGCGCATCCGGCGCGATATACTTCAACCGTGCGATGAGACCGTCCAGACGGTGCCCGCGCTCCTCGTCAGCAAGGGTATGCACCTCGTCGATCACGATTGTTCCGATTTGCCCGAGCCGATCAGCCTTCCCCGCCCTGAGCAGGTAGTCCACGCCCTCATAAGTGCCGACCCAGATCGTGGTCGATTTTGTCGGCGACTTCCTCTGCTTCTGCCGCCTCTCACTTATCCGGCTCACGCCGACCTGTGGCACAGTTGTAATCCCCATTATGCCATAACGCTTCGAAAAATCTGTTTCCTTCTGATTCGCAAGCGCAACCAGAGGAACGATGAATAGAACGTTTCCCCGCCCCTCGAGGAT
>MAXT01000187.1:3136-4265 GCA_001751225.1 Desulfuromonadales bacterium C00003107
GGAAGCAGTTCATCGATTCTTTCGGAAAGATTGCTCTTAAAACGCTTTGGCAGTGGAAGATCGCGCACCAATGTTTTTTTTACGGTCGCAGGGCATGTCGCCTCGATTGTGCGGTACAGAGTGAGGTCATGATCAAGGCGTTCGAAATCGAGCATGCCAAGGATGCGGTCGAGGTCTCTTGTCTTGAGAAGTAGCCTCTCGATTCGCTCGGCGCCGGGTCCGCCGAGTTTCATGGAGCGGAGTTGCTTGCGCAGCTCTTCGAGCGCACAGTTTTGGCATAGCATCTCGCCTTTGTACGCAATCGACTGTTTACCGAGCGGACTGCACATATCTTCGAGCAAGCAGTACCGACAGACGCGTATCCGCTTGCAGGAGAGCTGATACCCGTGCAGCATGTCCAGAAAATCCTCGCTCATCTTCTGATCTCCGGGTGCAAGCAGGATCTGATCGGCGCTTCTCAACATCTCAATTACCTCAGAGGGCTTTCTGAAGTGGTTTTCCGACATGAACTTCTCCGGACGCATCCCCTTTTTGGTTTCCGTGAGCGTGATTGTTCCGCAGAACAAAGGAGTCCTCTTCCCGACCCTGACCTGCATGAGGGTGATCTTCGATTGCTGCGGATTCACAAGAACGAAAGGCGGCATATATAACCCAATATAGATGTATTGTACATAACGCTTTCAGCAACAGAACCGAAACTCCGGGACATATCCATATGACCAGCAGAGACAGAGACCACCAGCAACATATACCACCGAAGGCGACTCGCCCGAACCCGGACGACTTTGGAATCCGTGACGGGATATCCGAAATCATCGCAACGACACTATCAAGGTCGGGAATCCCGAATGCAGCGCCCATCGGAATCATCAGGAACCGGAACCGCGATCAGATCTGTGTGCGGCTCTTTTCGGGGTCGCACACGCGGCATAACGTAATCGAGACCGGCGAGATCGCCGCAAACATCATCCACGACCCGGTCGTGTATGTGGAGTCGACATTNNAGTGCGTGGCTGATCTTTGAATGCAGGCAGTTGAAAGGGAATTTATTTGAGCTGACACCTGTGCGCGGGGAGATCCATGACACACCGTTGCTCTGCACAAACCGCGGCTTCAATGCGGTGATAGA
>MAXT01000187.1:4334-4592 GCA_001751225.1 Desulfuromonadales bacterium C00003107
AGCATTATGGACGAATCGTTCAGGTTTGTGGCGGTTCTCGTGAGAAAGAGGCAATTTCAAAGCTGAATACAATTATAGAGGAGATATCATGAAATCAAAACTCGAATGCATCCCGTGTCTTCTGAAACAGTCGCTCAATGCCGCAGAAATGGTAACGGATGACCAGGTGGTGCATGAAAAGGTGCTGAAATTGGTTATGAAGGAGTTGCTGGATGTCCCGCTCGGTCGCAGCCCTCCAACGATTGCGCATACCGTATA
>MAXT01000187.1:4660-6175 GCA_001751225.1 Desulfuromonadales bacterium C00003107
ATTCGGAGGATCGGCTGTTCACTGCGGTAAAACTTGCGATTGCCGGAAACATAATCGACTTTGGAGCGAATATCCAGGTCAACATCAAAAAAACGATAAAGGACACCTTGGCAAGAGATTTTGCAATAAATGATTATCCAACGTTTGTGAAATCGCTTGAAGAATCAGAGAGCATACTTTATCTTGCGGACAATGCCGGGGAAGTGGTATTTGACCGGGTGCTCCTCGAAGAGATCAAGGAATACGCAGATATCGTCTACGCTGTGAAGAAGGAGCCGATCATAAACGATGCAACGATGGAAGATGCGATATTCTGCGGAATCGATTCGCTTGCAGAGATTGTGACGACTGCGGACACGCCCGGGACGATTCTTGAGCGGTGCGATCAGGAATTCGTTGATACGTTCAGGTCGTCCGATATGATCATCAGCAAAGGTCAGGGAAACTACGAATCGATAAGCGAGGAACCCGGAAACATCTTCTTCATGCTGCTTGCGAAGTGTCCTGTGATCGCAGCTGATCTCGGCGTCAAAATCGGATGTGCGGTGCTTAAACGTTCGGTACAGGTGCGATGAGGGTCTGAGACGGTAGATGCCAAATAGCGCGTGTAGTCTTTAAATGAATCAGGCAGTGCAAACGACCTGCAATCTGCGTCCATCTGCCTGTCGATGAGAAGCTGCACCGCAGAATGCGTGGGGGGTAACGCCAACTCAGTCAGCGGCTGATGAAGTTTTCAGCCACTGGCCACGACATCAGTGGCGCAGCCATTAACACTGATCAACATAGATTTATTCTTTATTCATTATACAACGCTTTGTATTTACAGACCTACCAGGGGTGATCAGAAAATCCACCTCGATACCAGTTGTTTTGAGATAATTCAGGATATGAGCCTCATATATTCCGAACAATTCTTTTATGGATATGATTTCGAGAAGAACCTCCGCATATAGGGTAATATCGGCAACGCAGTTACCAACGACTTCGCCATAAATGTATATTGGATGTCTATTTATATATTAACACTCAAGAATGTGAAAGCATCAGTGTAGCTATAGATACGTTGATCCGGGGATCATAAGATATTCAAGTACCTAAAGTACTGTGGTAAAACCTTTAAGTACCAAACAAGTTCCTAAATTATGTGCAAAACCTTTAAGTATCCATAAATCGACTTTGATTTCTGTTTACATAGCGAACCTTTATATGATTCACAGTTGCACTTAGATATTATGCCGCCGAATAGAATAATAGTGACTATGGATACTGATAAACTGATTGACCTCCTCCTCGTTATCAGCGCTCTAATGGCGTATCCTATGTACGATCTTTCCACAATCGTGATCTGGATCATTGTACTACGAGCACAGAATTGGTGCATGCCCTATCCCCCGGGAAGCGATAAGTAGTGTTGCAGTAGTTCCGAAACCACTACTTCCAAACGAGAAAAACCTATGAAAGACAGTTCCAGATAAGGGAACTCGCAATAAATAATTGGCACCAGTCTAGATTTGG
>MAXT01000188.1 GCA_001751225.1 Desulfuromonadales bacterium C00003107
ACTTATCGGAGGCGGGATAGTGTTTGTGTTTAGCAAAAAAGGTAAAGAAGGAGATGATACAACATGGTAGATGAAAACGATAACCATGAATTTCTCAAGGTTATCATAGGAATCGGTGGGCGGGGGATCGAGATCGTTGACATGCTCGCAAGAAATACGATGGAAACCGATGAACTAACCACGTTTATAGCTATAGATACTCATTCGGAACCCCCGTCAGAGGTGGGGGGTGTACTACATGATCGCGTCACGTATATTCCACTGTATAGCCCTGATGAGACCGAACTCAAAAACAAAGGCATCACATGGTGCAAAAAAGTATACCCAAAACTCGGAGGCGCACAACGGAGGCGAGAGTATGGGCGAGCATGTGCCACGTATGACCGGGAGCGAGTGAGGGGCGCAATAGATGAAATGATCGGAAAGGCGCAAGCCACAAGGGCTGCCAATATCGAGATGAGACCGATCATTGTTATGGTTGCGTCCATGGGCGGTGGCACAGGCAGCGGGGCAAATCTGGAGATTGTACACCTGATCAAAGAGTTGCAGATGCCCAGGAATCCGGCAATTCTCTCTGTATTGATACTACCAAAAGAAGATGAGGGAGAACATCTCGGAAACGCGTTTGCGGCTGTTCTTGAATACCGAAAGGTCATCAAAGGCATAATGAATGGTGAGACTGATGCTGACATCTTAAGAGAGGGCGCTGTGATACTGGTAAACCCGAATATCATCGGGGAGTGGAAGGATGTTGACGCACAGATAATGGCGTTTCTGGATAGTATCGTCAGAGGGAGGCATGCAGAATTTCAGAATCTGATAGCAGGGATACACACCGATGAGGGATTTGCACTGCTTATTCCTGCGGTTGTCGATATACCGTACGAGTATCTTGATTTATATGGGGCATTCATCAAGAAATTGTTTGGTAACGTGGGCAGAAAGATTTTATCGAGAGAGAATGTTGATCTCGATTCCGCCGGAATGACTGGGGCGATGGTTAAGGAGTACAAAGAAATAGTAAAAGAATGCGAGTATGCGGGTAAAGACGATGTTCGTGGTTCCGGAGACATTATACGAATGTTGAAAGAGATATCGAAATATAGAAAGGAGATTGATAAAAAGCCAACGCTGCTCAAAAAGATAACAAAGGATAAAAGGGGCGAGTATTTTATCCGGTTATTCGGTAGTGACAGAACAAAGTGGAAGAAGATCGCGCAGGCATTTGATGATGAGATGGACATCCTCCCCGGGACTCTGAGATCGCCTTATCCCATTATAGAACCGCTCTCAAGAAATCAAACATTCTCTGAACTGACGTTACTGCCCCAGATGGGGTACAACACGGAAGAGCACCTGGGTTTGATCAGAAAGGGGCTCATTGGTATGAAGGACGTTGTTGAACGCCACAGTGGAATTGATATACCAAAAACGGATAGCGGTGCGCTCCTGTCCGAGGTGGTCGATCTGTTGAGTGGTGTCAAGGAAGGAAAAAACGAATTGAGGGATTATGTACGAAAGATAGAAACTATAACAATCAAATTGAGCGAAATAATCGAAAAGATTCAAAAAGTAACATCGATTCAATTTACAAAGGTGTTCGAAGAGATCGAGAACAATCCGGAATCGGTGGATCGAATGAAGAGGATTTCGAGCATAGAAGACTTCTTGGTTGAATTTGAGAAGATGGACGCGGAAAAAGCAAGAAGAATCGTTGAAGAAAAAGTCAGACTCGGAATAAATAATTTGGGACATTCGTTCGATACTTTTTATAATCACATCGTCACAAACAATCTGAATTACAACTTCAAAGAAGACAGTAAATTACTGGTCGGTGTGATGAAGAATATCGACGAAGAGAAATATCCGGAGTTGAAAACGCTCACCAACCATATAAATACGAGTCCTTTCTTTAATTACAGGCCAGAGACCGGAGGGAGGGGCATGCGCAGGAGTTATTATGTGTATTTGACGATTGGGGGACTTGATATATACCATCTGACTGGCTGGAAGGAGATGGCGAATCGATACATCGAAAAGCTCAGGAGAGAGGGTTTCAGTCCAAATTCGGTGCATTCATGGGGGCTGGAGCGAAACTGGTGGAGCCTTCCAGGAATATATGGCGAGCTTAAGGAGATCGGAATTGCGCATCTGCTCGATATTGAAATATCAGATATCCTGACAAAGAAGATGGATGAGATGCAGAAACATCCCGAACAGTATCTGCCATTCGCTATAGATATGCTTGACAGCAGGGCGACAGTCTTCAATAATCTGGTGGAAGAGCTCGCGCTCGCTGATGCAAACGAGATCGGAACGCATATTCCGGCAGCGAAGGAAGCTCTGATAGGACTTACAAACGTATATCAAACACTGAGTAATATCTATTCTGAAACAGAGAACATGACCATCCTTTCAACATTCACAGATGCCGAATCAAGGATGATGAGTCTTGTTGATTCGGAAAATATACTTGCAAAAATCATTGAAGATATAACCGAGAAAAACAGAGAGATTGATGATGTCTCTATGATGGTTGCTTTGAAGAGGATTACCGAGGTTGAAAGCGGAGTTAAAGGTTTGGTACAAGATATTCAAAGATTAAAAGAAAAGCTAATGAGTAAAGATATTTCATAAAATTTTATTCACCGTTTCACTGACGTGCGACTCCAGATCCTTTAATCTGCTGTGATCCAGATCATTGTATGCCGTTGTCACATCCTGCCATAGATTGGCGTTCTGGTCGAAGTAACTCTCGAAGATTTCCTCCTTTCTACCATCATGAGCATCATAAATCGCCTTTCTTGCTTCGTCTACACTTTCGTTTATACGCTCGACTGTTTCTATGCAGTGGTAATAGCGTTCCCTGTTATTATCCATGAATTCCTGCAGGGATGTGTCCACGACCCTCAAATCCTCTAATTCCAGTTCATCCCCATCGAGGATGTACTTTAGATCTTCGATTGTGTCTTTATACTCCGTTTTTGAAATTCTCCAGCTATTTATATCCCCTATTTTTATGTTTATCGGTTTTAATACATCCATGACACTGCTATCGAAGATGTCCAGCTGTTGGAATTTGTTCAGGGTGGCATAAATGTTCGTTATCTCTTCCGAAGACAAATTCATGATATTTGAGAATGGTTCGATCCCGAACAAGTTTGCTATTTCATTTATGGTAAATACACGCTGGTTCAACAGCGTTGATAGTCCCCTGTTGTAATTTTTTAATTCACTTTCATATTTTGTCGCGTCTCCGAT
>MAXT01000189.1 GCA_001751225.1 Desulfuromonadales bacterium C00003107
CAATCTCGCCGTCACAATTGAGATCGGATACGGCAAGCGAGCGAAACTCATTTCCAGCAGGTTGCTGGGGCCACCCCGGCTCGAAGTAGCCTTCATTGTTGTATACTGAGACGTAGCCGCCACTGTGTGCGGTCACAATCTCAATTGCGCCGTCATTGTCCACGTCAGCAATTACGATTCCGGGCCATGTTCGCCCGACATTGTCAACGCTGCCCGGATCCTCGCTCCGGTCGTGCCCGGACTTCGCGCGCCACAAAAGGTCGCCAGTCGTGCCGTTGAGCGCAACGACCGAGTAAGCCGAAGCAACAATCTCCATATCGCCGTCAGAATCCAGATCAGCCACCGCTGGCGAAGAGTACCAGCCGGTCTCGCACCACGAACTGTAGCAGCCGCATTGCTGCCACTTGAGAATCGGTGCTGCGATTTCGCTTCCATCCGCAGTACATGCCGCGGATGCCAGTATAGATAGAACTAGTATAGTACGGATTGCAATTCTCTTTTGCGTATGTATCACCTCTCGTTGTCTGATTGCCTCAGATGTTCGAGGGGAATATAATACTTACTGTACATCGCTCCTGAAAGATCCCTGTAGTCCCCGTCCGGATCTTTGACCATAACCGTGGCACGCACAGTTATTCGGGTTATGACTCCATGGTATGTCACTCCGCCGTATTCAAACGAGACATTGGAGCCCACTCGCAGATCGTACTTCGCATGGGCGCGCTCTGCCTGTGTCACCAGCCGGTGGGTGACATCAGTGTGTCCGAAGATGTCCCTACTCAGACGCTTGAAACGAGGGCTGGAACAGCTCGTGGAACCAAAGTGCACCTGCTCCAGAAGATGGATTATCTCGTGCTCAAGGATGCGCATGGTCGCTTCGAGCCGGTCACGGCAGATGACGCCGTTCACGGTCACCTGCCGCGTGACATCACTAAACGTCTGGAAGATGAGCGCTGTTGACAACACAATCGTATGCGTGCCGATTGCGTCCCTGTGTTCTATCTTTCCGCCTGCCCGAGTCATTCGATCAGATAGGCGAAAAAAGATCTTGCCGTTGTAATTCTTGTTGAAAAATCCGTCAAAGAAATGGGTGTCGCACAGATCAAAGAGACGTGCAAGGTCGTCTGGTCCTATTACGTTGAAGTTCCCCTGATCGATGTTTTTGGATTCTGTAATAATTGTGCGATATATCTTTCTGCGCTTCTTCTTAATCTGCCTGGACGTGTATCTCAAATTGGTTAAATTTCCCTTCATTCTATCATCGGCGGTGGTCGCCCAATCGCTTAATCACGCAATCACTGAACCACATGCATCCGCCGCTCTGTTTGCCCCTTCCACTCCGTATCAGTCGCAGTCCTGATCATGATCTTGTGCGCAGCAATTTCAGCCTTCCTCTTCGCATCGAACGCATCTCTGCCCATTGCGAGCGCGATTCCCATCCGCTCCTCAACGATCCACCCGGCATGGTATGCAAGCGGTTTTCCGAAGAGATAGATGTTGGTACCGGCAACAGTCATCGCATCGAAGAGACCCCTGTACTCGGGATCAAAACCCTGCGCAGGCGAGATTATCACATGGGATGCTGCAGGTGCGATCGGATCGAATAGCCGGTAGCCATCCTCAATTCGTGCGGGAATAGGGAGCCCTGCTGCCGCACGCACATGCAAGCCCCCTTCATTGAAGCCTTGCGGGTGCGAGATGTATGTAGTCATTCCGGTGTCGTGGGGGCGTGGGGCACACTCGTTGGCATATACATCGACTCTACCATCCGTCACCCTGACAAAGAGTTCGCATCCGAAGACTCCGACTCCACCCAGCTCGTCAGTGATTCTCTTTGCCGCATCGTATATCTTCTTCTCTGCCTCTTTTGCAAGCTCGGGGTCGCTCTCAACGGACTTTCCGATCGCATCCACGTTGTACGGCAGATACTCCTCGACATTCGGGCTCTGCCACGATGAATGATAATCACCATCGATCTGGTAATGCCCAATCGGCTTCGGAAACGTGGTCACAATCTTCTCTCCGTCCTCGTCCAGATGCCTGACCGCTAGTTCGGTCACCTCGGTGTCAAACGGCACATACTCCTCGATTATCGCCATCTCTCCTGACCCGCGGGTCTCGTATCTGGCTGCGGAAATTGCCTTCTCGATCTCCTCTCGCGTCTCGATAAAATAGGAGCCCTTGCCGCTGCTTGACATGATCGCCTTGGAAAAGCAGGGATAGCCAATCTTCTCAACTGCGTCTGTAAACTCGGATAGGTCGTCTGTGCGTGTGTATGTGTATGCACCCGTCTTGACACCCGATTTCACGATTGCCTCCCTGATGCGCTCCCTGTTCATCGCCGCGTATGTTGCACGTGCATTTGGCGTTACCAGATAGCCGTCCTCCTCGAACTCAAAGAGGATATCGAGATCGATCGCCTCAATCTCGGGTATAATAATGTCAGGGCGCTCCCGATCAACAATCGAGCGCATCGCATTCGCATCCATCATGTTGACAGTGTACGCTCTGTGTGCAACCTGCTGAGCGGGTGCACGCTCGTACCGGTCCACAGCGATCGTTTCCATGCCGAGACGTTGCGCTTCGATCACAATCTCCTTACCAAGTTCTCCCGCGCCGAACAAGAGCAGTTTAAGCGAGTTCTTTTCGAGCGGGGCTGCGATAACGTCGAGTTTTTTCATAATATCCTGCTCCCGAGATCTGGGTTATTATTGGGTGTAAGGTATTTATCTGTTCTGGAGGATCTCTGTCGATTCTCAGAGCCTCAACCTGCGAACAATCTCCGGGTTCCTCAGCATCTCGCGTGCCCGCCCCAGAATGATCCAGGATATTAGGATCATGAACGCACGTTTGATCCCGGATTCATCGGACGCATCATCAAAGACACTCTTCGAGACTTTCCACAGCCCCGACACGGGGATAATCATAAATTCCCCCATCTTCCTCGTGATCTCGCTGTCAAGCTCCCATAGTTCCGGTTCCACCAGCGATGAATCGGTAAAACCTGCAGGATCGCGGATCAATGCATCCAGTTTATCCGAATACTCCTCAATTTCGCATACGAAACCAGTATCATCGAACGCGCCCACGTTATTTGAGATGCAGACATCAATGAATCTTCCGTTTTCAATTAAATTCACGATATAGTTGCATGCAGTCTCTGCTGCATCGATCATCTCATCGATCCCTTCGCTCTCGGTACCGTGTGCGTGCTCGATTGCGTGAGCGATTGCGGTGCAGATGCCTGTGAGATAATGTGGCATGCAGAGATCGCAGCCTGCCGGAAGGTCATTCATCGATCGGTTCACTGACTGCTGCAGTTCACGGAGACGGTGCTGCTGCGCATCGGTCAATTGCGCTGTTACGGCAACTCCGATGGTTTCTGCGGCTTCGGATTCAGCCGTCGGTTCAGCCACCTCTTCGACCACTTCCGCCACCTCTTCGGTCGCATCTCCAGCCCCCACCTCCACCGTGTCCACAGCCGCCACTTCTGCTACTTCAGCTGCGCCTTCTGCCCCAGCCACAGCACCACCTCCAATCGCCTGATACGCTTCATTGACGGCGTCCCTGACCTTCTCGCTCGGATCATTGAGATGCCGCATGAGCGGGTCTTTTGCAAATTGCACGAGGGAACTGTTCTTCTGCCCGATGCGCCTGATCGACTGCGCGGCATTGGCGCGGACGCGATCATCGACGTCATCAAGAAGCACGATCAGATGTGGGATTGTGGATTCGTTGATCTCCGCGGACGCCCCAGCCATCAGTGCGGACCTGGCGCGCAGATCGGCGTCGGGGCTGTGCAACTGGTCGATAATATTCGTCTTTTTCCCGCCGACCAGTTTGAAATCGGGTTTACTGAGAGATACGGTGGGCATACCCCCCTTCTTTGATCGCATGTATACCAGCGCGGTTGCAACCATCAATAGAATTACAATCAAAACAAGCGCTCCGAAAACCCAGTTTTGGGCATTGTGCCGCCCTTTCCAGTCGCTATGCAGCGATTTTATGGTGCTGTTCGCATCATCTACGATGTTTGAGACCTTTTTCTCATGTTCTGAGAGACCTGTCAAGAAAAACTCAGTTCCGTTGGATATCTCCACAATCTTCTCATCGACATCCAAAATCTGCCTGCTGAAAGCAGCAAGCACCTCGTAATTCGTGTCATTTGATCCACCAATGTTGCTGCTCAAAACAGCCAGCGAGTCGCACGATGCGAGCATGTCGACGCGATCCGTCTCAATCGCCTGCGGCGCCCCCACAAGGGTTTTGATGGTGCTGATATTCTCAAGCGTCATCCGACTTACAACCTCCCTCCACGCTACCGCTTCAAAGACGCTATCAACGGTTGATTCGTTCTGAACCACCGCGCCATCGTCTGTGAAGACTACAATGCCCCTTCCGCAGATTACATTTTTATATCCAACAACATAATAATTTTCCGCGCCCATCGATACCACATCGATGGTAGTAACCGAGTAGTCGAGAAGTATGCGCTCGGAATCTGCCGCATTCACGACTACATTGTCCCCTGTTTCATTGGAATCCCCTGCGCACGGCATGGCAAGCAGTGCGGCAATCATAACGGTTAGTACCATAACTTTGATCATAATATCCCCTTCTCCAGTCGTTTCACAATCTCTTGATTTTCATACATCTCTTTGGCATATCTCAACAGAGCGTCCGCAACAAGGATTCGCATCGCATAATCGATCTCGCCCTCAGACTGCTCCGAAAGCAGCCCCTTTGCAATCGACCATACTCCTGCGATCGGAAGAACAGCCATATCACGCGTCTTCGACGTGATGTCGTTATCGATCATCGTAAGTAACTGCTGTACCCCAGGGAGAACATCTGCTATGAATCCGGACGGATCTGCCAGAAGCTCTGTGAGGGAATCGTGACCGACCGGACCTGCGCTGCACTCTGACCCATTCCCCGCGTTCCCCGCGCCCGCCGCATCTCTGTTGGCGGCATAAAGATCGATGTTTCTTTTGGATACCATGATCTCGGACAACTCGGAGCATACGAGCTCGATAACCGGTATCAACTGATCCATCACCTCTTTCGGCGTGTTCTTCCCGCATACAAAGTGGATTGCCGTAATCCCGCGCACATACTCGATTAACCGTTGCGCAACACTTCTGTAGAACCCGGGGATGCACCGATCATAGCTCGACACCTCGCGATACCGGTCATCGAATGCCTGCCTGATTGAGCGAAGTTTCGCATCCTGCTCCTGATCGGGGCGGACTATCGAAGAGAGCAGAATCGTTGCGACACTGGTGGCACCGGCACTGGCAACATTGGTATCAGTGCTGCCGCCGGTATTGCCGGTATCATTGGTATCGCCACCATCAGTGGATGCACTTGCATACAGATTCGGAACACCGCTGGTGTGAACTGTGTAATGGTCACCGCGTTTCAGCGCGAATGTCGCCTCTCCGGAACCATCGGTCTTCCGGGTCTCGTGTCCTGCATGGACGATCACGTCCGGAATTGGCGTCTTTGACATCGCATCGAGCACCAGCGCTTTCAGCTGCACAGAGTTTAGATCCGGTTCGGGGTTCGCTGGCTCCAACGCCCCGGATCCAGATCCAGATCCGGTTTTCGACTCCGATTTTGATTTTGATGGTTTCGGTTGTGTGATTCGGTCACCATGCCCTGTGCCAGACGCACCACTCACTGCGCTTCCGGATGGTCCCGACGGTCCGGATTGCCTCCGTTGCATGAAGAGGATCCCACCACCAATCGCAACTAGCAGGACAAGCGCCAGAACGAAGATTGTCACGTAATTAAAACCCGGTTTTTCGGTCACTGGGGTTCCTACCACTCCTGCTACCCCTGTTTCTCCCGGTTGTGTGATTGTGATATTGACTATCGCGGTGTCAGCACACCCGTACTCGTCTGCCACGGTCAACGCGATCGTGTGCGTGCCAGAGTCAAAGATGTGCCTTAAGACTACATCATCAGAGAGGATTGTGCCATTCTCCAGCCACTGGTATGTTAGATTCTCCCCTTTTGATCCGGATGCGTCGAGTACAACCTCTGTTCCCTCAAGCACTATGTGATCGTCTCCGGCATCCGCCTGCGGCAGGACCATGGTCGTCCTGACCGTGACTTTGACGTCGTCTGTTGCTGATGCGCCGCCATCATCGGTCACAACAAGCGTGATCTTGTGCACCCCTCTTGCGAAGAGATGCTCATATATAGCGGACTCGCCAATCGTTGTATTCGCGTCGAGCCATTCGTACGCAACGATTGAGCCATCAGGATCGGAAGAACCGGATGCATCGAGCGTGACATTGGTTCCGACGAGCACTGTCTGGTCATCTCCGGCGTTAGCAATGGGTATCGCCTGGTCCACCGGAACAACGTATATCACCACGTAATCCGTGCCGATAGTCCCGTATATATCGGTAACCTCCAGCATGACGCGGTGTGTGCCACACGGAAGGTCTCTGATTGCGAACGACGGAGCCGAGTTGAGGGTGCTACCGCCATCCTCCTTCCACAGGTACGACAGGGTGTCGCCG
>MAXT01000190.1 GCA_001751225.1 Desulfuromonadales bacterium C00003107
ACGAACGTCCCCCTTCCCGTCCCCCTTCCTGCGTCCCACAGAGACCCGAAGTGCCGCCTCACCAATTTATTTCATCTGATGAACATGGAGCTTCTGCGTGGATGCTTTGAGTGGTATAGTTATAATGGATATTCCGAAAAGCGTGTTATAGGAACCAGCTTTAAGGAGGTGCCACATGGCCCGGAAACAAAAGAGCTCTATTGCGACACAAGAGAGAAAAAAGAGAATAGTCCGATCAAAGAATATTCAGCACTCAGCAGCGGTGAGTTTGTAGCGGAAGTGGCGCGTGAAATATTCGGGCTAAAAAGATGCATAATCGGAGTTGGACAACAAAATGGGTACGCATTATTCATTAAATAAAGAACCGGCTTTTTTGGAAAAACGGTTTGGAGCAAGATTCGATCAGGACTTTGAAAGGGTTTATCATGTGTCTGGTTTTAACAATCCGTCAATGCCGGTGATTACTGACGAAGCGCCTGATAAGTTTTCATTTCTTAAGTGGGGTCTGGTGCCGTTCTGGTTAAAAGATAAAGAGCAAATAAAGTATGTCAGGATAAAGACATTAAACGCGAGGTCCGATACTTTATTTGAAAAGCCGTCTTTCAAGGTTCCTGTGAGAAAAAGAAGATGCTTGATAGTGACGGATGGTTATTTCGAATGGAGAGAAGTCGCCGGAAAAACTTATCCGTATTATATCCATATGAAAGATAACGATGCCTTTGCCTTGGCCGGTATATGGGATGAATGGAGGGATGAAAAAAACATGGAAAAACTGCAAGCATTTTCCATAATAAGCGTTGATGCCAATCCCTTTATCAAAAAAATCAATAACAGGCACCAGAGGATGCCTGTGATCCTGCCAAAAAAGGATGAAAGAACATGGATTCGCTCAGATCTGGGAGAAGAAAGTATAAAGTCGATGTTGCAAACATATGAGGGCAAGGAACTCGAAGCATATCCAGTAAAAAGATTGATAGGCAAAAAAGATGTAAATTCCAATACACCTGAAATCCTGGAGAAATGCAGCTATGACGAGTTAAAAAATCTTGATGAAAAAAAGGAACAAGAAAATTTAAAACAGTTGACATTATTTTAAGTATATTACCTGTTTTTAATCAGTTATTTCCGGTAATGAAACTATCCCAAAAAATGCTTAAAGCAGGCTGGTCCATAACCAAGGAAAAAGACGGTAACTTTTGCGTTTATGCAAGCGACGGAATTAAATATACATATCTTACGGCAACTGATAGTTGGATTGAGCCTGTAGAGGAAATAGAGGCGGAACTAGATCGGCAGCTAAAGGAAATATCAGAAAACAAGCGCTCTCCTTTTATAAGCGCTTCCCGTATGACATCTTTGTATCATAGCAAGAATGCTTCCCAGCCCATAAAATTGCTTTGTGAGAAAAGACTACTCCAGGGAAAATCCGTATTGCATTTGGGAACCGGTCTGGATAACCTGGCCAAACAACTTCTCATAGAATCCGGATGTGCTGAAGTTGCAGATTATGATCCCAACTTCTATCCGGATACCAGCGTTTTGGAAAGACAATACGGCGCCGTGATTGCCAATTATGTTCTGAATATTGTTCCCCTTGATGATCGCAAAGATATTTATAAGCTTATTAAAGATGCTCTCAAGAAAAACGGCATTGCTTATCTGACTGTTCAAGGCATCTGGCCCGTAAAAAATAAATATAAAATAATCAAGGAATATGAAGACGGCTATTTAATAAAAACTGGATACAATACAACTTTCAGAAAGGGTTATAGCAAGGAAGAATTTTTGAAAGAGATAAAACAAATTTTAGGCGGTAATCCCCGTTTAATAACCATGTTTTACAGCAATCCCTTTGTACAATGGGTAAAGCAATAATTAAATACCGATTTTCACAAACCGTCCCAAGGAATCTCCAAATTCCTGGAACTACTGTTCCTCCTTACAACGAGCTGTAGCTGCTATCGGGTTATATCTGATTTTGGTGTTTTGAGGATTCTCAGACAGCTTCAGAAAAATGGAAATTGGAAATCCCCAATCTTTATCCGATTTTTTACTACAAAATAATCCGAATTTTACTCTGTCAGCAACAGTTCCTCTGAATTTATCCACTATGGGTAATTGCACGGCCGGGCTTGTCTAACTATGCGATTAGATTCCGGCTTCGCGGAATCTATCTTAATTTCGTTGGGTCACCTGATTGGTTGGCGTCAAAGCTACTGTAGCATGCAATTTCAAACCTAATGCCTTAACAACCTTGAGAATCGTGTCGAAATTTGGAGTTCGCTCACCAGAGAGTGCTTTGTACAGACTTTCACGCGATAGGCCAGCTTCGTGGGCGATCTGCGACATACCTTTAGCACGAGCAATGTCACCCAGAGCTTTTGCAATAAAGGCAGCGTCACCATCCGCCTCCTCCAAACATGCTTCCAGATAAGCAGCCATTTCTTCAGGAGAGCGGAGATGTTCAGCAACGTCGTAGTGAGTGGTGATGGTTTTACTCATGATTACCTCCTACAGATTACGGGCAAGTCGCAAGGCGGCTTTGATGTCTTTTACCTGAGTGCGTTTGTCGCCGCCGGCCAGCAAAACAACAACCTCATTACCTTGCTGTTTGTAATAAATCCGGTAACCTGAACCATAATTAATTCGCATTTCTGAAACACCTTCACCCACCGGCTTAACATCACCAGGGTTTCCAGCCGCTAACCGCTCAATGCGAACCATAACCCGGTGTCACGAATATCTCGCATACTATCGAGCCATTTTGCGAAAATATCCGTTTTGCGAATTCGGATCATGAATTAATTGTATCCTCAGGGCTACAGTTTGTCAAAGACCAATTTGAAGTAGGGCGCGTCAGGCTCAACCATGCACTGGTTCGCACTTAGGACCCGTAAAGGACTTATTCCTTTACGGGTCCTTAGCTCAAACGATCAACTTTGATGTGGAGAACTTTGGCGAGCCGCTTCGCCATGTCTGGTGCGAGTCGGCGTTTGCCTCTCTCGTAATCACTGATCATGTTCTGGCG
>MAXT01000191.1 GCA_001751225.1 Desulfuromonadales bacterium C00003107
CTGCTTAAAGGGTTCGGCGCACAGAATGTGCTGGAGCCCTTTCTGCTTAATAATCTGGGCATTGGCTCCCAAGATGCGGTCGCTGAAATCTTCCGCTACATCGAAAATACCCAGTTCGGACGTCTCGGGGCTATCGGCCTGATAGTTCTGGTACTTACCGTGCTGGCCCTGCTGTCCAATATCGAAAAGAGCTTCAATCATATTTGGCGTGTCCAGGAGACCCGCACCCTGATGCGGCGTTTTGCCGATTATTTTTCGGTTGTGCTGCTCAGCCCGTTGTTGATTTTGGCGGCGGTTTCCATCAGTACCAGCCTGCAGAGCCAGACTCTGGTACTGAAGCTTTTGGAGACGGCTTATGTTGGCGAGGCGCTTCTGCTTTTGTTCAAGCTGATCCCTTTCGTGGTTATGTGGGCGGCTTTTATCTTCCTCTATCTATTTATGCCCAACACCCGGGTGCGGATTCAGGCCGCAGTGATTGGTGGAATGGCAGGCGGCACTCTGTGGCAGTTGCTGCAGTGGGGTTATGTCCACTTTCAGGTCGGGGTGGGCAAATACAACGCTATTTACGGCACCATGGCCGCGCTGCCGATCTTTATCGTCTGGCTTTATCTGTCCTGGATGATCGTGCTTTTGGGTGTCGAGCTGACCTATGCAGTCCAGAACATCGGCACCATGAGCCAGGACCTGGGGACGGATAAGGTCAACTTTGCCTGTCGACAACGCTTGGCCCTGACTGTACTGGTGTTGACCGGCGAGTCCTTCTATCGTGGGGAGAAGGCCTGGAGCCGCGAGCGAATCAGTGAAGATTTGAAATTGCCGCCGCGGGTGGTCAGTGAGCTGCTTGACGATATGGTGCGCCTCAATCTGATGGCGGTGCTGTGTGACGAGGGTGGAGAATGCCTGTGCTATCAGCCGGGCCGTGCTTTGGATGCCCTGACTGTGCAGGGTCTTTTTCAGGAACTGCGCCAAGATGGGGCCAGTTACCCTCAGAACTACCGACTGCCAACCCGCGAACTGGTCGGCGACCTGGAAATGGAGATGCAGCAGGCCGAACAGGGGGCTCTGGGAGCGTTGACCGTGCAAGACCTGGTATTGCGTCGCATCGCTGATAAAGGCAAAGAGGAAGGCAAGGAGTAGGCTGGAGATCCCGGGGCGGGTCAGGCCTGTTTCAGAGCGAAGACGCCATTTTCAAAGACGGCGTAGGAGTCCTGTTCGATCCAGTCACCGAGACAGATCAGCAGTTTGTCGTCGAGTTGGCGATAGAGGGGAATATGAAAATGACCCATGAGGACGGCATCGTAGCCTTCGGCGAACCGTTCACGGGCAAAATTCAGCAGAAGTTCTTCGGGCAAGTAACGGTGGCTGCGCTGTTTTTTGCGGCTGCTCTGGTGGCTGGCCCAGCGGGAGACTCGCCAGGCCCAGTCCGGTGGCAGCAGGGCCATCAACAGGCGGCTTAGGCGACAGCGCAGTGCCCAGCGCAGGAATCGGTAGCCCCGATCGGCCGGATTGATCAGATCACCGTGGGCGATGAACACACGTTTTCCATCCAGCTCCAGGGCACCGCCGTCTGGCAGAATGCGGCACTCAAGGGTTTCGCTAAAATAGGGACCTAGATGAAAATCGTGATTACCCTCGACGAAGATCAATTCGGTGCCGCTTTCACGCTGCAGACGCAGTTCTTCAAGCAGCGGTACGAAGGGGGCGAACACCGTATGCCGGTAACCGAGCCAGAACTCGAAGATGTCACCGAGCATGACTAAGTGTCGTATGGTGCCCCGCTGCTGCTTTAAAAAGGTCAGCAAACGCTTATAGTTGTCGTCTGCGGGATTAAGTAAGTGGGCGTCTGCGAGAAAGATGTCTTTCATGGGGCCAAATATAGAAGTGGCTCGAAACAAAGTCAAGCAAGACTCTGATGATTCGCTATGATCGAGGGAAGCAGCCCAAGCGGCTTAGTAATGGAGGAAATAGCAATGTTGGCTGCTTTGGCAGAGCTTCATCCGATAATGCAGGCCTTTTTGGCAACCTGTTTCACCTGGGCAGTCACTTCCTTGGGGGCGAGCGCTGTTTTCTTGGCCCAGCAGCCGAGCCGCAAGCTACTCGACGGCATGCTCGGTTTTGCTGCCGGGGTGATGATTGCTGCCAGTTACTGGTCGCTTTTGGCACCATCCATCACCATGTCCGAGGAGATGGGCTATGTGGCCTGGGTGCCGCCGGCCATCGGTTTTCTTGCCGGGGGGTTGTTTTTACGTGGCCTGGACTATATCTTGCCTCACTTGCATCGCGGACTGCCCCGTAGTGCGGCCGAGGGTCCGCCCACCGATTTGCCACGCAGCACCCTGTTTGTCCTCGCCGTGACCCTGCACAACATTCCTGAAGGGCTGGCGGTTGGCGTGGCTTTCGGCGCGGTAGCGGCCGGATTACCGGCGGCCACCATGGCGGGTGCAGTCGCACTGGCCTTGGGTATCGGTTTGCAAAACTTTCCCGAAGGAGTAGCGGTTTCCATGCCTCTGCGCCGTGATGGTTTGTCCGTTGGGAAAAGCTTTTGGTATGGACAGCTCTCCGGTTTTGTCGAGGTAATTGCCGGTGTCCTCGGTGCGGC
>MAXT01000192.1 GCA_001751225.1 Desulfuromonadales bacterium C00003107
CTTAAGGGGCTTTCCCCCAGGAAGGGAATTTCAGCTATTTTCTGCATACCCTGTCCCAGCCAAGCCAAAAGAACTAGGCACAGCAAAACCGAGCAGGATTAACAAAATATAGCCAAACAGTCTGGCGTTCGGCCTGGTTATTGAGGCCATTGGTTTTAAGAAATCTATTTGCGGGACTTTTGACATGATCGACCGATGGCCGAGGTAGGGGATTGGTATATGTCCTGGCATTCGTAAAGTCTATATATTCAGAATGGTTATTCCCTCGCCCCGCTTACCGTGGCACCAGCGAGACCGCTTTCGGGATGCTCAAGCACAAAAAAACGGCCCGGCCGGTCTGAGTACATCAGACCGGCCGGGCCGTTATGCATTGCCTGCAAGCTTTCGCTCACAAAAACCTTTAAACTGTTGCCTGACTCTGCCGGCCGCGAGAGCGCTGGGCGCCCTGAGCCGACTTACTAGTCCGGCTACCATTCTTAACCGGGCGGCTACCGGGTTTGGCTGCCACGCGCTGACGATCAGCACCCGAGGATCTCGGCGGGCGGCTCTTGCCCGGTTCCCGAGGCGGCGCTGCAGCGTTGTAATCGAAATCATCGAGAGTATGGCGTTCGATAGTGCTATTAAGTAGCTTTTCAATAGCCCTTACCATGCCTCGGTCCTCATTCGTTATCAGGGTAAAAGCGTCACCTTTACGGGTTGCCCTCCCAGTCCGACCGATTCGGTGGATATATGCTTCTGGTGTCGAGGGAATATCGTAATTGACCACATGCGAAACCTGGCTTACATCGATACCCCGGGCAGCGATATCGGTAGCCACCAAAATCTGGAAGGTGCCTTCACGAAAGCCGTCCAACGCCTTCTGGCGCTGATTTTGCGACAGATTACCCTGCAATGAAGTGGCCCGATAACCATCCCGGTCCAACTGCTGCCCCAGCCGCTTAGCACGATGTTTGGTGCGCGTAAAAACCAGCACCGATTCTGTATCAGTGCGCTTGAGCAGTTCCCGTAACAGCGCCGTCTTAAGATGTTGCGCCACCGGGTAGAGGGCATGACTAACGGTTTCCGCCGGGGCGGTGGTGCCGACCTGAACGGTCACGGCATCATGCAACACCTCATGGGCCAGATGACGGATCTCCTTAGGCATGGTCGCCGAAAAGAGCAACGTCTGACGCTCCTTGGGCAAATGCTTGAGAATGCGTCGAATGTCGGGGAAAAATCCCATATCGAACATCTGATCAGCTTCATCGAGAACCAACACGTCAAGCTTGGAAAGATCGATGGTGCCCTGCTTAATATGGTCAAGCAGACGGCCAGGACAGGCCACAACAATCTCTGTGCCCCGCTTCAATTTGGCAATCTGCGGATTGATACCAACACCGCCATAGACGGTAATACTGCGCAGTCCGGTCTGTTGACCCAGACTGTTAAAAGCTTCGTGAATCTGTTCGGCCAGTTCACGGGTCGGAGCTACGATCAGAGCACGGACATAGCCTTTACCGCCACTGGACAGGCGCTGCAGAATAGGCAGTGCAAAAGCAGCGGTCTTTCCGGTGCCGGTCTGGGCCAGCCCCATCACGTCACTTCCATTGAGCACTGGCGGAATGGCCTGCTGCTGAATGGGCGTCGGGGAAAGATAGCCAGCGGCCTTGATGCCGCTCATGATCTGAGGTTGAAAATCGAAAGTTTGAAAATCCATGAGTTCCTTTTTTTTAAATAAAAAAAGCCCCGAGTTAATTCCGGGGCTTTACGATAGATCGTGTTTTCCAGAAAGTACGGTTAATCGACGGACAATAACAGCAATAGATCCATGCTGTCAAGCATGTAATGCTTCAATTACATTGTGTGTGCCACAAAACCAAAGGCATATATAAAACATCTCTTGAATTGGGGCTGTAATTATTCCCCAACCATAACCATATGTGCGGTGATCGTTAACAAGAGCCCCAAGTCAATCAGCAAGCCCATCCCTTACCTCTTCCTCATTCTCTACCTCAGACAAACCCTTATTTACATAGCTGTCTTGTCTTCTTTCCGTCTTTGTGTATTATGATGTATTATAAAGTCTTCTTCCTGGTAAAAAATCGTTCTATTTTGCAAATCTGTGTAGGAAAATGCTTGTTATAAAAAACCTCTCCATGTTAGCCTTCGATCATCTTGGTAAATGTTGTGGGGATTTTTGCAGCCCGGCATATTGACACGGCGTCAATCAACAACAAGGCACACAAACCAATTCGGCTTTGTGTCTTTTAGCCTGCGGACTCAATCTCCACAACAAAAACATCCCAACTGGGAAACATGGAGAAGAAAATGGCAGAAGGTACAGTCAAATGGTTTAACGACGCAAAAGGTTTTGGTTTCATTGAGCAGGACAACGGCCCGGATGTTTTCGTCCACTTTTCGGCCATCTCTGGTGACGGATTCAAGTCCCTTGCCGAGGGTGACCGCGTCTCTTTTGACGTGACCGAAGGGCAAAAAGGCCCCCAGTCGTCCAACGTTTGCAAAATCTAAGTCATCGCATCTGACAACACTTAAGCAAAAAGCCCAGCGGTTAGCCGCCGGGCTTTTTTTATAGAAACCATTCCTTTACTCGTGAATTATTACCTGGTCATTAATTGGCATCGAGCCCTGTTCACAGGGTTACTGGTAGTCCTGCTGGGACTTGGCTGGTGCCGATCAACAGCCGTTCCCGCCCCGCCCCCGCTACCGCTGCAAGCCCGCATCGGCCAGATGCTACTGGTCTGTTTCGAAGGCCAAGACTTACCGCCCCAGCACCCCCTGCTCGAGGATATTCACCTGCGCCATCTAGGCGGCGTCATGCTACGCAGCAATTCATCGAAAGGGTCGACAACAACAGGCAATATCGTTTCTCCCACGCAATTGCAGCTTCTAACCAACTCATTACAGAACGCTAGTCCCACCCCACTGCTGATCGCGGTAGACCAGGAAGGCGGACGGGTGAGCCGCCTCAAAGCCCGGGACAATTTCCCCCCTACAACCAGTTTTGCTGAACTCGGCCGCAAAAATGACCTTGCAATGACCCGCCAGCGATCCAACGACATTGCCAAAACACTACATCGCTTCGGCATCAATTTCAACTTCAGCCCGGTGGTCGATTTGAATCGTAATCCGAACAATCCGGTTATCGGTTCACTGGATCGCTCGTTTTCTGCGGACCCGGCCCGGGTAACAGCTCATGCCGGCCAAGTTGTTGCGGCTCATCGGGCCCACGCCATAGCAACTTGCCTGAAACACTTCCCCGGTCATGGCAGTTCCACCGCCGATAGCCATCGTGGTTTTGTGGACATCACCGAAACTTGGTCTGAATCCGAACTGCTGCCCTTTGCAAACCTGATCAAAGCGGGCTTGGTCGATGCCATCATGACCGCTCACGTTTACAACGCACGGCTCGACAGAGACCTGCCGGCAACCCTGTCTCGGCCAATCCTTAGGGGATTACTCCGAGAAAAACTTGCATACGACGGGGTGATTATTTCCGACGACCTGCGGATGGATGCGATCAGCAGCCTCTACCCTGCGGAGGAGGCTGTGGAGCGTGCCATTAATGCCGGCGTGGACATTCTGCTTATTTGTACTAGCGATGAACAAATTGTCGGCACTACCGTCTCTTTGATCTACGAGCTGGTACAACAGGGCCGCATCAGTGAACAACGCATCGACCAGGCCTATCGGCGTATCAGTCGCTTAAAATCGAATCTAAGCAACAAGCCTCCAGCCGATTAAACGTCCATCCAATAATCAGCGCTCTAAAGAAAACCCGCCGTTAGCACCACGGCGGGTTTAAATGATTCACTTACTGCGCTAGGTGATCCAGCACTCGATCACAGATCCGTTTCACGGCCAAAAGCCTGAAATTCTCCAAGACTGCTGAATTCTGCCCAGGCCAGATATTGATTGGGAGCATTGACAAAATTGTAAATATTTTCAACAACATTGAAATGGTTTTCTTCTTCCTTGGCAATGCGCAGCAACAACTGTTTTATCTCACCATCGATTTCCCGGTTCGCGGCATCGGTGTATAGCTGCACGCCTTCCGCTTCGAGCTTCAGAGCATACCGGTAAGACTCGAGATTACTCGTCAGCGAAGGCAGTCCCTGTCTCTCGGCGATAATTTTCTCAAAGCTGTTCTTGGCTTTTTCCAACACCCTTGAATCAGTTACAACATCGGGCACCTGCTGTTCTTTCAGAGCCTGAAATAGCTGGCTGTGACGTTGTTCGTCATCAGCAAGGTCAGTAAATATTCCTTTAATGCCAGGGATATTACTGTCAGCCGCCAGTTTTCGGTAAAAGGTTTCGGCATCCGTTTCCATTTGTATAGCGAAGTCGTAAACATTCATCTGACTCTCCACAGTACTGAAAGACCTGTCAGCCAAGAACAAGCAGAATTCGTTTTAAGAGGTCAAGAAAGGCTCTCAAATCCCCTCCCAACGCCCCAAGCATGAACACAGTGCAATCATAACGTACTTTCTGCCTTTTACGAGCTCCTTGCTAAAACCCAAAATGCCCCTCAGTTGCACACTGGATTACTGCCCGAACAGCCCCTTAATAACACCTTCCAACAGCTTTTTTTCCTTTTCCTGTGGGTCATCTTGGTCAGGGGGAACCTCTTTGCCAAAAAGCTTTTCTTCCAAGGTTTCCTGCAGTTTTTGTTCGGCTTTTTTCTTCAGGGCACCCTTGATCACAGAACTGTCCAGGGTAAAACTTGGGCGGGTCAGCGAACCCTTGATCTTAAGAGGGACCTGGCCCCAGCCATCGGCATCAACCAACAAGTGGGCAAAGCGGCCGCTGCTGTCCAATTTTTCGGTCAGGTCTGGTGACAAGCGCAGATCAAGAGCGAGGTCCAACGTCCCATCGAGGCCAACATCGCCCCGCGGTGCCATACGTAGATCCTGACTGATCAAAGTACTGGTTAGATCGAGACGCCCTTGGTTGATAGCAAAACGGCCGTTTGCCTGATCAAATCCCATAACACTCAATTCCGGCAGATCGAGAAAGTCCGACAGCCCTTTGACAAGATTACTTCCGGTCAGACGCCCTTCTTGCAAAAGCAACTCCCCTTGACCGCTAAGCTGTTTGCGCAGAACCGTCAGCTCAGTACCCTGCCCAGCCAGATCGAGATCAAGGTTTAACAAGCCGAACACGGTTCCAGCCGCCATTGGTGCAAAGGCACTGAGCAGCGGATCAGCCTGTATTTTGCGGGTACTAAGTTTTGCCCGATAGGCAAAACCGGGACGGCCGAGATCGATACTGGCTGTTTTCCTGAATGATCCGCCGGCCACCTGGCCCGTCAATTCCTCTATCTGGAGCAAATTATCCTCCAACCGATAGCGGGCCTGCAGACTGTCGATGACCAGCCCTCGATACAGGGCCTGTTTGATCGTAGCAGTGCCGGAAAGGGTTATCGGAAGGTCCAGTGGTTTCGGCATAGGGGAAGGCACCGACCCTGCGACCGAACCCGATGGAGCCGAACCCGACGATGAGCCCTTTGCCGGAAGCAGTTGATCGATGAGCAGGTGGTCACTACGTATATTGGCAACGGCCACGACAGGCCGATTCATGATGGAATGAGCTTCGCAGTCCAGTTGCAGTCGATTATCGCCAGCCACCAACACCAGGTTTTCTGTCAGCAACGAATCACCTCTGATGGTAACCAGCCCGGTCAATGCCGGCTTGAGTGTCCCAAACCGTGCCTGCACCCCATCCAGGCGCAATTCGCCATCACGCAGTAAGGCCTTGGGACGACCAACAACGCCTGCCAAATGCACCCTGGCGGTAATCAGGCCAGCAGGCTCCAGAGGCACCAAGTCCTTGACCAGCCCAGCGGGCAAAGCCGCCATAGCCTGGGTGATATTCAACTCATTTAAGCGCAGGTTCAGGTCCATGGATCTTTCTGGCACCTGATTGATCTCACCAGAGATATAAAGCGGTATTTTATTTAAAGCTAGGCGCCCATGATCAATAATTAATTGCTGACTTTCCGAATTAAATCGAAGCTTGTAGTTAGCCTCTATTTGAGCACCTTTTAAAGGTGCTTGAGGCATAGCGTCCAATTGCAGATCGACATTCTGCAATAGCACTCGACCTTCGCTGGCTAACTGTTCCGGACTACTGGATAGCTGCAGATCCAGATCGATTTTAGCTCGTTCCAGACGGCCGGGGAGTTGGCCGCGAAAATATGGAGCAAAGGGCATGACATCCAAGCTGGACAGGGCCACCTTGGCCTCGGCTGACGCTTTGTCCAGATTGGCCACCCCGTCCATAGACAGTGGCGCTCCGTTGAGAGTCGCCGATAATTGCACAGGAAAGTCCTGGTATAGGGAAAACTGCGCTACCTGACACGAAAGATCATCCAGTTGATAACTGAGGGGGGCGGAATCCACCAGTTGATCATAAAACCGAATCGTTCCTTGGCGAATAGCAATTTGGGAAATTAACAGTTTAATGTCGCTGTCTGTAGTATCAGCTACGGATTGAAATGATTCTTCCCTTTCTGCGGCCAAATCCTTGTCGGTAGCCGGGACCAAGTCGCTGAAATTAAAGCTGCGATCAGCCAACCGTTCCAGCCGAATTTGCGGTTTATCAATGGAAATTTCATCAATCTCGACCCGCATTCGAAACAGGGGCCAGAAGCGATACCGCAGTGTCATCTGTTCGGCTGCGAGAAAGACCTCATTCCCTTGTCGTTCCTTGACAGCAATTTTTTTCAAAATAATGCCAGAGAAAAGACTAATATCAACCTGTTCGATCTCAACCTGGCGACTCAATGCCTGCTCTACCCGCGGCAGCAGCAAACCCTTGATCCGTTCAGGGGTCACCAGAACCTTGGCCAGCACAATCAAAGCGACCAGCCCAACGATCACGACCGCGGCCATTGCCGCAATAATTTTCTTAGAGGCCGTCATTGCCTACTCCCCGGATTCAAGTTGTAAGTGCAACTCTAAACATTTGGTTTGAAGGATAAGCTGCGGTAGGCTCACGGCTTCTTTCACCGACCAAAGTTAGAGGAGCATGATGAAGCACTACGCGCAGCTTACCCGAGAAGAAAGATATCAGATTTACGCCTTAAAAACAGCAGGACAATCTAAGGCGCAAATAGCTAAAGTCATCGGCCGGCATAAATCCACCATTGGCCGAGAAATGACGCGAAATAGTGGATTGAGAGGCTATCGACCCAAGCAGGCAGACAGTCTTGCGG
>MAXT01000193.1 GCA_001751225.1 Desulfuromonadales bacterium C00003107
GATAATGATGGTGTTTACAGTACGGGAAATGCCAGCTATGTGCCGCCAGTATGTGACTCCATTTCCCTAGATTTCATGGCCCCACCGTCTTTGGATACACGCCGCGATCTGGTAGAACGGATGATGCTGTTGACCATGCGTCGTCGTTTTACTCATACCGGGCCGCAATGCTGGCTTGACCAGGCTCGACTCGCAGGGATGGCCAGGTTTGTTCTTCTTTCTGTGGCCCAACCGGGCCGTACCGCCGATGTTCGCATGGATGAAATGGCGAAAATGTTCGGTAGTGATCCGCAGTTCCTGCTGGGCTATAGCCTGCCTAATACGTTGGCCCCCGAAGGGGTTGAGGCCGATATTCAGCGGGCGATCGAAAATTACGATATCCACGTGCTTAAAGTTCACCCCACACTGTCTGGCCACGATCTCACTTCGGTCGAAGGGCGGAGGCGGTTGGATGCTCTTCTAAAAACATCGCAGAACGTCGGCCTACCGGTGATATTGCATGGAGGGGTAAGTCCGGGTGTGCGGTATACACCTGAGGCTGCCCAA
This sequence comes from Desulfuromonadales bacterium C00003107, assembly GCA_001751225.1. Lineage (GTDB taxonomy): Bacteria > Desulfobacterota > Desulfuromonadia > Desulfuromonadales > Syntrophotaleaceae > Syntrophotalea_A. The sequence continues at coordinate 547 of MAXT01000193.1, forward strand.
CAAGGTGAATTGGACAACCTGGCCAAACTTGATCTAGGAGGGACGGACCGTCCAGTCGTAATCGCTCATGCCGGAGCCTTCGGGATTGATGCTGAAGAATTTGAATGCCGGGTCTTACCGCAGTTGCTTAATTTGTTGTCAAGATTTGACCATCTATTGGTGGACACCTCTGCATTGTCGGTTGGTGTGCTTGGCGTGCTCTTGGATCAGGTTGAGCCTGAGCGGATCTTATTTGGCTCTGATGCCCTTTATGAGCCCTCCTGGAAAGCGGCCGTCAAGCTTTACTGGGTTCTAGAGCGGAAGTTTTCCCGGCCTGCAGAATTGTTTTCAAAGATCGCCGGTGAGAATTCGGAGAAAGTGTTCGTATAGGAGGTCCAGACTTATGTTGTCCATGTTGCGGGTTAAATACTTTCAGTTTCTTGAGCATTGGCATCAAGATGGTTTTCTTTCAGCTTGCTGTTTCACCCTTTATCACCAAGATGAGGAAGTGCCGGTGGTGAAGGACTTGACGGTCCTGCCGCCAATGAAAGATCCCGAAGATGGGTTGGTCTTTATCGAAGTCACGCCGGAGAGTTTTTCTCCTCAGACAATCAAATATCCCCTGCGCAGTCGCCAGGAAAGGGTCGAACTCTACTTCCAAAAGGGTTATCGGGGGCTTGCCATGGTTCGTGACGGCAAGGCGGTGGGCGATTTGTGGTACGTATGCCGCGAGATAGCTAGAACCCCAGAGCTCCACCCCGATCTTCTGCGGTTTAAGATCGATCTCGCCGATAAGGAAGTTTACATGTTTGATATGCATGTTGGTGCTGAACAGCGGGGGGGAGGTCTGGCTACCTTTTTACTTAGCAGCGCACTGCACCATCTTAATGACAGGGGATACCAGAAGGCATTTGGTTATTATTCAGCAAAAAATATCCCCGCTTTGTGGGTTCACAGACTGCTCGGATATCAGGAACTTCCCCATTTGATAATGCGGAGGTTTTTCTTATATCGAACTGCTCAAATCAAGGACTGATAAGCTCTACTTTTGAATGCCCAATGAAGAGTTTTTTTGAGGGTGTGCTTAAATTGAAAATCGACTTTTGAAGTCGGTTATCGCCCGACATTTTTAGGAAGTATATGAGAATGCCGAATTTGGTATGGATGGCCTGGTTGTTTTTTGGCGTGATCATTCTAGCAGGCCTGATACTTCGTTGGTGGACCGGTGATCATCTGATCCTTACACGTTATACGGGATATTTAATGCCCTGGCTTCTTTGCGGGTTATTGCCAGGAGTGCTTTGGGCAGTATTGATGAAATATCGGGGGTTGGCCGCTCTTTTGACCGTTTCTGTATTGATCATCCTTGTTGCTTATGCACCCCTTTTTTGGTCGCGTTCGAAAACTTCTGACCCTGAAGCTATGGAGCTCAAGGTCGTTAGCTACAATACTTGGTCAAAAAACTTTGACACAGATCGTATCGCGAGGGTCGTCAAGGGGCAAAGGCCTGATGTGCTCTTATTGCAGGAAGTTATACCCGAGGTGTTTGAGAGCCTGATGAAGCACTTCCATGACCTTTATGCCGATCAAGAAGTTTATTTTTCCTATGAACCTTCACTGCTGCTTGCGGTAGTCAGCCGATTTCCAATGGAACGCAGTGCCGGCATAAAAGGAAAGGGGAGAGTTCAGAGAGTTTTTCTTCATTCACCGGCTGGTCAGATTACAGTCTTTAATGTTCATATGTTGCGCCGCGGAGGCTGGTTGTCTAGGTACAGAAAAATCGTCTCTTTGTTGGAAGAAGATGTCTCTCATAATAAGGGACCCGTGATCCTTGGGGGGGATTTCAATACGCCAGATCAGGGCGAAACTTACAAACACATCACTAAGTTTTTAAATAATGCCCACTGGGAATCAGGATTTGGATTTGGTTTTTCTTTCCCTTCTTCAGTTATAAAGTTGTTTGGTTCCGTTTCGGTTCCACCCCTTGTTCGAATCGATCATATATTCTTCAATGACTGTTTTTCTATACTCAAAGCCGGTACGATTAAGGATTCCGGAGGCTCGGACCACTTTCCTGTAATGGCTATTTTAGGCCTTGAATAGATCCATACCCTTGAAAAGAGAAAATGTATTTTCAGGAGGCCCCATGATGAAACCTGCCCTTGTGCTGAGCGATCACACCGTTGCTCTTGGCGTTATTCGATCTCTTGGGCAAATGGGTGTACCAATTATTCTTTTTTGCTACCGCGATGGAGATATGGCCCATTATTCGCGTTATGTTAAAGAAATAGTTTGGGTACCCCATCCCGAGAAATTTGAATATCAATTTATTGACATTATCATGCAGCAGAAAGAACGATTTGGCGGCAGTTTCCTGGTGCCATGTTCCGATGAAACCCTGGTCGCCGTTTCTCGACACAAGGAGCGACTGACAGAGCATTTCGTTGTTGCCTGCCCTGACCAAGAAGTTGTTTCCCGCTATATCGATAAGAAACATACTTACCTGCTCGCCGAGTCCGCCGGGGTTCCGGTACCTAAGACTTTCGTGCCGGCCTCGCTGGAGGATGTAGAGAGATACGCCGCCGGCATAGAGTTTCCCTATCTGGTAAAGCCATCCCAGAGTCATCTTTTTTATAAACGTTTTAAACAGAAAATGATCCCGGTTAAGAACCGGGAAGAAATGATCGCCGTCTATAAAGTAGCTGTAGAAAATCATCTGGAGGTAATGCTCCAGGAGATCATCCCCGGCGAAGATGATGCGGTGGTCAATTACAATGCCTACACCAGCGAAGGACAGGCCAAAACGGAATTCACTTCGCGGCATATCCGTAATGCACCTCACCAGTGGGGATCACCT
>MAXT01000194.1 GCA_001751225.1 Desulfuromonadales bacterium C00003107
GTCCTATCTAAAGGCTTTATTCCGAATTTAGACACTATTTTCCGCACTTCTCGTTGCTCGAATATCCTTAGTACGTTTCGCACTAAATCCCATCTTTTATCTTCTTCTGCCGGTACAAGTGGTGTTTTCATTTGAATTACCTAAATAAGTCATAAAGCATGCCCCTTTATAAATCTTTCGGTTTTAAAGTCCGTATTCTAGGTACGGGTATATTATACCTTGTCGTTTTGGGTGCCAACTATATAGAATGTCGTTCCAGTTGATTGGGGGACGATGAGTTTGTGTTTTGCTGGTGGTTAGTGGAGGGGGCTAATCATGTATGTCTATCCCTTTTTCTTTACAGAAAGATACATTTTCCTGAATGCTATTTTCAAGCTCTTTTATAAGCTCGCTTTTTGGCTTGACCGGGCTCTCTCCTTCTTTAAGACCGCCGCCAATGGCGGAACCATAGATGGCTAAAGCTTTCTGGAGCTCTCGGAAAACGCCGATATAATCCACAATCAAGCCGTTGGGTTTATCCAGGAATACTCTGTTTGCTCTGGCAATAGTTTGCATCAGGGCATGGTTGCGCATGGGTTTATCGAGGTATATGGTAGAAAGGCTTGGCACATCAAAACCGGTCATCCACATCGCACAGACAAAAACGATTCTGAAAGGGTCGTCTGCATCTTTAAATTTCGTTGCTAGATCTTCTTCAATCATACGTTTGCGATGGTTCACAATATCCAGTCCGAGTTTCTTGAACCGTTCCAGTTCGTTTTGTTCACTACTCACCACTACTGCCATGTCCGTCTCGTCCATAAACGTAATCTTAGTTGCAATATCTTCTCGCTCTTTATCGTCCCTCGCATGCTCTAAATCATAGTTCAGCCGTTCAACGCAGCGTTTCCAGTATTTCTACACTTTATCATACATCTTCACTGCGGTTGGCTTGTCAATAGCGACAACCATAGCCTTGCCCTGATAGCCACGGCTCGTGAAATGCGTGACAATATCTTCTGCTATTTTAGCCAATCGATCATCTCTTGTGATGAGATGGTATTGCCGTGCGAATTCTTGCTCTAATTTATTCTCCTGTGCTTCATCAAGCATGGATTCTTCTACTATACGCTCAATGTCTTCATCAAGGTCTTCATTTTTTAACTGGAGTTCGGGTATTCGGTTCTCATAAAAGAGAGGGACAGTAGCGCCATCGTCCACCGACTGCTTGAAGTTGTAAATGCTCACATAATCGCCAAATGTCTTTCGCGTGAGCTCTTCACCAACAATCAGAGGCGTTCCGGTGAAGGCAATGAAAGCCGCATTTGGTAGCGCGGATCTCATATTCGCAGCTAAGATGTCGTATTGTGACCGATGCGCCTCGTCTGTAATCACGATAACATCCGAGCGGTTTGATACGACCGGATAAGACTTGCCTGTTTCTGTTCTGAATTTTTGGATTAACGTGAATATATTGCGATGGTCTTCCTGTAAAAGTCGTTTCAGATGTTTGCCGCTTTCTGCATGCACTTCCTCTTCCGTTACTGCACCAACACTCAGGAAATTGTTGTATATCTGCTCGTCCAGTTCCTTCCTGTCGGTGACAATGACAAAGGTGTAATTCCCCTTAAATTTTCTTAAGATCTTCTGCGAGAAGAAGATCATGGAGAAGCTCTTACCACTGCCCTGCGTGTGCCAGAATACGCCTAAGCGGCCCTTTGCCGCACCCTCATCCTCAATCCTTCTCCCAGGGGGAGAAGGAAGAAATTCTTGAATCATTTCCAGTACTTTGTCAGGATTATCAAGGATCGTTTGATTTTGAATACGAAGTATTTTAAAACCCAAAGAGTTCAAGTATTTATCGCGTTTTATATCTTTCTTTTCAACATCAGAAAGCTTATGGACAGAACCATCTAATTCGATAATGAGTTTCAAATCATGGCAGTAAAAATCGGCGATATAATCCCCTATCTGATGCTGCCGCCGAAATTTCAGATTCAAAAACCGCCGGTCCCGTACCATTTCCCACAGGATTTGTTCCGCCGGTGTTTGGTTC
>MAXT01000195.1 GCA_001751225.1 Desulfuromonadales bacterium C00003107
CAGCAGCTGGCCTTTGCCAATACTCAGCAGGCCATCATTGATGGAGTAAATCTGCTGGACGCCACCATTAATGGCATTGGCCGCGGCGCTGGTAACTGCAACCTGGAGCTGCTGCTCAATTTTCTGAAGAATCCCAAATTTGACGTCGCCCCTCTCTACAAGACCATCCAGGAACAGTTCGTGCCTCTGCGCGAGAAGATCGAATGGGGTTTCAATGACATCTACGGAATTGGCGGTTATCTGAACCATCATCCACGGGCCGCAATGAAATGCCGCGCCGATAAAGAGATCATGGATAAGTGCTATGACTTTCTGGTCGAATGCACCAGCGATGTATAGCTGGCGTTAATAACCTTTCCCTTGGTCGTGCTGGTCGACTTCTGGGCTTCGCGGGGCCCAAGGGCCAGCTGGAGAGTCTGCGGCAGGGTGTCTTGTAACCGTCAGTGAGATAGCATCATAAAAACAAAAAAGAGGGTCTGCTCGCAAGGGCAGGCCCTCTTTTTTGTGCAGGCATTGCCGAAAACGTTCTTGCGGCAGTGTCCTGGCTTCAGTCCTGAGCGGTCCCTGCGTCCCGCAACATGCGAAAGATTTCCCGAAAGGCCCGCTTGTCTGCACTGTTTTGCACCGAATTGGCCAACCGTTGAATCTTGGCGGTGTCGATGCCGGGCAGGGTGTCCTTGATCTCCGCCAGGGTTTCGGTGCAGCGAGTTGGGTCGCAGAGACCCTCACGCAGCTCTTCGAAGCGATGAAATCCTGCCGTGTTCTGGCGATGGCCCCGTTCAAGGTCGGCTATGAACGTTTCGATCTGCTCGCGGTTTTCGTCATCCTCTCGCAACAGCCCCGCCAGGTGTTTGAGTTGCCGTTTGCGGGCGCCGTGTGATTTGATGGCGCGCGCCTGCTCCAGCTCCTTGGCGAGCAGTCCGCTTAGGGGCAAGCGGCGATAGTCAGCCACGGCCATGGTGACCAGAGTGACGGCCAGTTCTGCTATGGCTTTGGCCTCGCGTTTTTTTGCACTGCGGCTGGGTGGCCGCGGGGTACTGAAATCATCGTTCATCAAAAGACCTTGTTGCTATCGAGTAAAAAGGTGACCGGACCGTCATTGGTCAGGCTGACTTGCATCATAGCCTGAAATTGGCCGGTAGCGACACTCAGACCCCGTTGGCGGAGCAGCGCTACATAGTGTTGATAGAGGCGATTGGCCTCCTCTGGCGGTGCGGCCCGGGAAAATCCTGGCCGCCGGCCCTTGCGGCAGTCGGCGGCTAGGGTGAACTGGGAGACGACCAGAATTTCGCCGCCGATATCCTCGACGGATAAGTTCATCTTGCCCCCGTCATCCTCGAACAGCCGCAGTTCGGCAGTTTTTTTTGCCAGTAATGCGACATCCTCCTCTGCGTCCTCCTGCTCGACCCCCAGCAGTACCAGCAGGCCCTGAGCGATGGCACCGACCGTTTCTTCAGCCACCTCCACTCGGGCCTGTGAAACCCGTTGCAATACCGCTCTCATGCCTGCTTCTCGGCCATCTGGCGCAATAGGGACAGACTGGCCAGGTGGAAGCAGTTGTCATCGCCGGGAGCGGTTTCGAGTAATTTAGGTACTTTGGTAAAGCGCTCATCGGCCATCAGGGCAGCAAAGACTTCCAGGGATACGGCTCCCTGGCCGATCTGGGCATGCCGGTCGACCCGAGAGCCCCGTTCTTTAAGAGAATCGTTGAGATGAAAAGCAGCGATGTGTTCGGTGCCGACCAGGCGGTCGAATTCGCTCATGGTGGCCTGATAACCCTCCGCAGAGCTCAGGTCGTAGCCTGCTGCTAGGGCGTGGCAGGTGTCGAAGCAGACGCCGAAGCGTCCATCGGGAACCCGTTCCATAATCTCGGCCAGATGTTCAAAACGGTGTCCTAGGTAGCTACCCTGGCCGGCGGTATTTTCCAGCAATACGCTGACCTGGGCGGGAGCTGCAGCGAATATGCTGCGCATGGCTTCGGCAATACGTTGCAGGCCGACGTCTTCGCCAGCTCCTAGGTGAGCGCCGGGGTGCATGACCAGGCCGGGAATGCCGAGAAACGCGCAGCGCTCCATTTCGTCGATAAAGGCGGCCAGGGAGCGACTCCGCTTGTCGCCTTCAGCTGAGGCCAGGTTGATCAGGTAGCTGTCGTGGGCGGTGACCGAGGCGACCTGACTTTTTCCCCAGGCGGCGGCAAAGGCCTCGATTTCCGTGGCCGGCAGCGGTTTAGACCGCCACTGGCTGGCATTCTTGGTGAATATTTGCATGGCTGTGCAGCCAAGCTCTTCGGCTCGGGCAAAGGCCTGGCTGACACCGCCGGCGATGGATAAGTGGGCTCCGAGTAATAGCATCAGGCGGCGCTCCAGAAATTCATGGCTTCGGGCATCTGAACGGCATGGTCGATCTGAACATCGACAAATTCTGCCGTATCTCGCGGACCGACCAGTATGGTTCCCATACCGAGCTGTTTGGCGGTCAGCAGGTTTTCAAGAGTATCCTCGACCATGATGCAATCTTTTGCCTCGGCACCCAGGTGATCAAGGACCGCCTGATAAGGATCGGGGTAGGGTTTAGGCAGGTAGTCGGCGATGCGGATATCGTAGATTTCTTCGAACAGGTCACTTAAGCCCAGGGCCTGCAATACTCGTTCACTGTGGCAGACGGAGCTGTTGGTGAACACCACTCGGCGCTGGGATAGAGACTGCAGGGCCTGACGTAACTCTGGGTCGGGAGCCAGGCGGCTGGGCACGTCAATATCGTGAACATAGTGTAGATAGTCTTCCGGGTCGACCTGATGGTGGCGCATCAAACCCTGCATGGTGACGCCGTAGCGTTGCCAGTAACTGCGTCGCAACTCGTCGACCTGGTGCAGAGGGATGCCCACTATTTCATGCATATAGCTATTGATACGCTTATCCATAAGGGCGAAGAGCTGCCGGTCTGGGGAGTAGAGGGTGTTGTCGAGATCGAACAAAATACAGTTCATGGTGTGTTCTTTCCAGTTGTTTCCGACAGCCCTATTGTTCTGCGAATCGCTGTCGCAGAGTGACGATAGTCTTCTTCCGATAGGAGTTTTTCCTGGTGCGGTTCGCTCCAGATCGGTCGCGGCCAGAGGGGTTCGTCGCTGTGGCGAGGGACTAGATGCCAATGCATGTGCGGCACCATGTTCCCCAGTAGTTCGTAGTTGATCTTGGTCGGCTGGTAGAGCTCGAACAAGGCCGCGGCCACGCGGTTGACTTCCTCCATCACCCCCTGACGCACCTGTGGTGACAAATGAAACAGCTCGGTCACATGATCCTTGGTGAAGAGCAGGCAATAACCGGGAAAAAACTGGTCGCGGTTAAGGGTCAGGTAGCAGTGTTCCAGTTCTGCAATGCGCAGGTCCGGATGCTCCATCCAGCGGTGGCACATGGGGCAATTCATTGGGGATCAAAGGTCCCTTCGAAAACCTGCACAGCCGGTCCTGTCATGAAGACGCTGCCTTCTTCGGTCCATTCCAGTTCCAAATCACCGCCGAGCAGGTGGTTGAGGATGGTTCGCTCGGTGCGCTCGTTGAGTATCCCGGCTACGGCCACTGCAGAAGCGCCGGTACCGCAGGCCAGAGTCTCACCGGCCCCCCGTTCCCAGGTACGTTGTTTGACTTCCCCGGGTGAGACGATCTCGACAAATTCAACGTTAGTGCGGTTGGGAAACAGGTCGTGATTCTCGATGACCGGTCCGTATTTCTCCAGAGGGAATTCATCGACATTGTCGACGAAGATCACGCAATGAGGGTTGCCCATGGAGACGCAGGTGATATGAAAGGTACGGTCGAGAACCTTGAGTTCCTGATTGACGATCTGCTGGTCGGCGTCGCCGGTCATGGGGATCTGGCCGCGGGTCAGGCGGGGTTGGCCCATGTTGACCCGCACTCGGTCGACTTTGCCGGCCTCGTTGGTAAAGAGCTGCAAGGTTAGAACCCCGGCGCCGGTTTCGGCGGTGATCTCCTGTTTGGTTACCAGGCCGTGGTCATAGGCATATTTGGCGACGCAGCGAATACCGTTGCCGCACATCTCCGATTCGCTGCCGTCGGAATTAAACATGCGCATGCACACATCGGCTACCTCGGAAGGCATGATTAGGATCAGCCCGTCGGAACCGATGCCAAAATTGCGATTACTCACCTGGCGGGCCAGGGCCGCGGGGTCAGCAATGGTTTCTTCGAAGCAATTGACATAGACGTAATCGTTGCCGGCACCGTGCATCTTGGCAAATTTCATAACAGGGGCTATCCTTTCCAAAGGGCGTAATGGTTATTTCAATCTAGGGATTATATCGGATGTGCCCCGGTTGCGACAAGGGGCAATGCCCGGAGATTGACCCTTTTGCCCCTCTGGCGTATCATGTATAGCGGAAATCGTGAAATAGAGGGAAGTTTTTTTGGCTGCTCAGGCAGCCTTGTGCAAGGGAGCAGAGATGGCCTTTTATCTGAAGACCAAAATCTGGCAGACTGGTGCTCTCGAATGGTGGGGCATGATCGATAATGAGGATGTCTATCTGGGACGGCGGGAGTTTCCCCTTCCACCCGAAGATGGCGACGAATGGCAGGTGCGGGAGACGGGTGAAGTGTTTCGTGTCGTCGACGGTGAAATCTGCCACCTGGGCCACCGGCCCGTCGAGGAGTCTCTATGGTAAGCGAAACAGGTTTGCAGGTATTACAGATTCCGGCGGGGGAGATGAAGAACTTTGCTTACCTGATCTACTGTCCGAACAGCGGCGATGCCTTGGCCGTCGATCCTTCCTTTGGCGCTGCGGCTCTGTTGGCTGAAGTCGAAGGGCGCGGAGTCAATCTCAAACTGGTGCTCAATACTCACGGTCACAACGATCATCTGGTGGGCAATAAAGCGGTCTTGGCCGCTACCAGCGCTCGTTTGGCCGCGCATCCACAGGCTGTTCCCGAAGCGGATCTGCCCCTTGATGAGGGCAGCATCGTGACCCTCGGCGACACGGCTATCGAAGTGCTCTATACTCCCGGTCATCATCCCGGCCACATTTGCCTGCATCTGCCTGGTGCCTTGGTGACCGGCGATACTCTGTTCGTGACCCGGATCGGCCGTGCTGATCTGGCAGGCAGCGATCCTGCCGCTCTTTACCATAGCCTGCGGCGGCTGGCGGGTTTCCCCGGCGAAACCCTGGTCTATCCTGGCCATGATTACGGCCCGCAGCCGGTGTCGACCATCGCTTATGAACGACAGCATAATCCGTTTATGCGCTGCGAGGATCTTGAGTCGTTCCTGCGTTTGCGCATGGGCTGACGACCAGCACTATACTGATACAAGGAGGGGAAGAGCATGGGCACAGCCCTGTTGGATCTGCTGGTCGAGTCCGGCCTGATTAACTCAGAGCACTTTGAAGAGGCGCTGCGCAACTGTATGTTGTCCGGAGGTCAGGTCAGCACCAGTTTGTTGGAGATTGGCTTGGTCAAGGAAGATCAGCTCGCCCGTTTTCTCAGTCGTCGCCTGAAAGTTCCTTTCTTCGATCCGCTGCCTTTGACCTCCATCCCCCAGGAGGTGCTGGCGCTGATTTCTGCGGAAATGGCCATCAAGCATCGTGTGCTGCCCTTGAGCCGAGACCGCCAAGGTCTGTCGCTGGCTATGGCCGATCCCTCCGATGCCGAGGTCATGGAAGATCTTGGCAATTTGACCGGTTGCGTCATTAAGCCCCTGGTCGCACCTGAAGTGCGTTTGCTCAAGGCCGTGCAAGAGTACTACCGGATCCCTCTCAAGCTCCGTGACCAGCGCTTGCTTGATCTGTGTGAAGTTAAGCAGGTCCACTCGCCGCCGTTGTCCTTTGAAGCGGGGGAGGAGGCGGAGCTGGAGGAAGCCGAGATCATTGAAGATGATGAACTCAGCGACGACCCGGGACAGGGTATGAGCGAACTGGCCGTGGCTTTAAGCGAGGTTCGCGACAGGCAGGAAGTAGTACAGATTCTCATGCAGTATATGGGGCAGGTCTTTGAGCGAGCCGCGGTCTTTTTGGTGCGCGAGAACGAAATCAGTGGCTGGAAGGCGGTTTGCCGGCAGCAGGAGATTAAGGACTTCGAGTCGTTCAGTATCCCCCTCGGCTTCCCCTCGGTACTGAAGACTGTGGTGGAAGGCAAAAGCTTCTACCTCGGTCCCATCGCCAGTGAAGGCCTCAACGAAAATCTGTTGCGCAGCCTGGGGGGCGACAAGCCGGAGGCCGCCCTGCTGGTGCCGTTGACTCTTGACGGCCGAGTGGTGAACCTTCTCTATGGAGATGGTGGTCCTGGCCAGTTAGTTGCCCAGGTCGGGGCTTTGCAGCGGCTGCAGGAAATGGCCGGTCTGGCCTTTCGTATTCTGATTCTTAAAAACAGACTACTGCAACTCTAGGATATCCCCGGGACATGCTTGGTCGCACTCAGTCCCCTTCTAGTTCTTCCACCATGACCACTCGGCAGCCTGCCAGGCGGTCATTCCAGCCCCGCTGTTCCTCATCTAGCACGATCGATAAAAAACCGAGCCCAGCCGGCAAAAGGGCGATCAGCCCACCAACGCAACGCAAAAACGCCTGGGCCAAAGTGATGCCGGCATGCTCGACACCCTCTACCCTGACGTCGAAGAGCATTTTCCCCGGTGTCTGGCCGCTCAGGTAGTGAAAGAGGGTGAAGTAGCCGAAGCAGAGGGCGAAAAAGACCAAGAAATAGGGGGTGGCCAGATCCAGCAGCACATCGCCGCTGAAGCGAAACCGTTCCCCCGCTGCAGGGGAGCGGGCGACCTCGCCGGCACAGACGAACAGGGCGAAAATTGCCGTTAGCAGGCCTAAGTCCGTCAGATAGGCTTGGGCGCGCCGGGTCAGCAGACGAGCCCCGCTGACGATGGGATCATGTTCGGTGTCAGGTTGAAAGATCGCGGCAATTTTGGCCTGCTCAGCAACGACCTCGACCTCCTTGACGGCCAGGGGTAGTTCCTCCTGTACTTCTAAGGGCTGCGTTGCAGTGACTTCAGTGCCAGGTGGTGCTGCGGCTGGTTGGTTTGCTTCGCAGGGCTGTTCCAGGGTAAAGGCTTTTTCGGCCTGATGCTCGACAGTTATTTCCGGTAGTGGCCATTCCTTATCGGAGGTCTGTTGTGCAATAGCCGGAGTGACAGGGGGGCTTGCAGCGGCAGCTTCTCTGGCTGCTTCTCTGGCTGGCGGTTCCGCCTCAGTAACCCTCTCGGCAGGAGTGGGCTGGGGCGGCGGCACTACCGCTTTCCTTGTCACCGGCAATTCTCTCTGAGGCTCTTCTTGCTCGGTCAATTGTTCTTGGTTAATTGCTCTGTCGGCGGCTGTCGGTTCCGTTTTAGTTGTTTCCACCTCATCTATGGGCGACTGCCAATTGATCTCAAAGGTATCGACATCATCAAAAGGCAATGCCCCCTCGTTCACCGGTTCCGTTGTTCGTGATAGCCGCAGGGCATCGAGGTCGGAATCGAGCTCATCAAAGGGAAAGTCACCCTGGGGCGATTCCTGGCTCCATTGTGGAACTTCTGACGAGGTTTGTCGTTTAGCTGTTGAGCGCGCGTTAGTATCTGTGGGCGATTGTTTTGTCGGAGGGGTAGCTGACGGTACCAGATCGTGGTCCAGGCTGTCGATGGACTGGAAAAAACCCTCCAGCATATTTTCATCTGACTGCGGATCTGGCTCCTGAACGACAGAGGACGTTGGAGCGGGGGCGATCGGCATTTCCGTAGCAGCAGGAATGGGTTCTGCTGGTGGATGGACCGCCGGGGGAATCACAACCGGACTTCCCAGGTTGAGCTTTTGCTGCTCCGGGCTCAGGTCGCGTCCACATTTCTTGCACGCTGTCATGTTGTTAAAGCTTTGGTAGTTACACTTGGGACACTTCATCGCTTACCTCCCGGCGCGATCGTTTCGGTCGATCATTGCCAAACAGCCTTGACGGGCAGTGGGCTGGTTTTCGAAAAGGGCCAGAAATTATTTCCGACCGACCAAGTTTGTAGAGTGAGCCGGTTCTTTCTTCGCTGCTGCATGGGTCCGGATTGGACCATGCCAGCCTTCTCTCAGCTTATACCTGGGCCCAGGTCGCCATAGCGGTATTGCAGGATGGCAGTTACCGCAAAACCGGCCGTTTCGCTGCGCAAAATACGGGGGCCTAGGTGTACCGGTTGAAAACCGGCTTCTGTTGCGTCGTGGGCTTCTTCGGTAGAAAAGCCGCCTTCTGGCCCCACCAGCAGTGCCAGCGAGCCGGGAGCTTTGGCCGGTAGAGCTTCAGTCAGTGGTCGGCTGCCGTCTTCCCAGAGCATCAGCCGCAATTCTTCGCGGCAATCGCTCAAGGCATCAGCCAGGGGCCGTGGTGCAGCAATTTGTGGAAGCAGCGGACGGCGACTCTGACGGGCGGCTTCGGAAACGATGCGCTGCCAGCGCTGGCAACGTTGTTCGACCCGCTTCGGCTCCAGCTTGGGAATGCTGCGCCGACTGAACAGGGGCGAGAATCGGCTGATGCCGAGTTCAGTGCCTTTTTGCAGAATCAGATCCATCTTATCGCCCTTCGGTAGCGCCTGCAGTAGATGGATCGGGAAGGCGGTGTCCGGTTCCTGCCAGCGTACTAATACCGTCGCCTGGCCAGCCTTTTTCTGTAGACCGGTAATGCGGCAGTGGCAGAGGGTTCCTAGTCCGTCCAGCAGAAGGATCTCGTCGCCAACGGACAGCCTTAGAACCACCGCTAGGTGGTGATGCACTTCTCCTGTGAGAGGAACCTCGTCTTCTTTCAGAACCGCCTCTGGCACGAAAAATCGGTACATTCAGGTTTCTTTTCGATAGATCAGGCAGGACCATTCCGCCGTCCGGTCAATCTGCGGACCGCTCAGGGCAAAGGCCCGCAGGGCGTCGATCACCAGTTGCTCCTTTTCCACCAAGATGCCTGACAGAACCAGACTGCCGCCGGGGGCCAGTCGACTCACTAGTTGTGGAGCCAGGCGGATATTTTCCTCGGCGAGGATGTTGGCCAGAACCAGTTGAAAGTTGCCCTCCAGATCGTCCAGCGGTTGGCCGGTGATCTGCACCTTGCTATCGACCCCGTTCAGACGGGCATTTTCGGTGGCCACCAGGCAGGACTGGGGTTCAATATCGCAGGCCACAACCTGCTGCGCCCCGAGGGCGGCGGCGGCGATGGCTAGAATTCCCGAGCCGGTGCCGACATCGAGTACCCGCTGCCGCGGCTCCTGGTCAAAAAGTTGGGCCAGGGCTTCGAGGCAAAGTCGGGTGGTGTCGTGGGTGCCGGTGCCGAAGGCCATGCCGGGGTCGAGGGTGACCACCGCGTCAGCGGCTTCGGCGGTAAAGTCCTCCCAGGTCGGTTTGATCACCAGCCGGCGTCCAATACGGGTCACGCCAAAGTGCTGTTTCCAGTCTTCGGCCCAGTCCTGCTGTCGGACGGGGTGCAGTTCGACCTCGATCGAAGGCAGGTTTGGTAGCAGCGCTCTTAAGGCCTGCAGCCGTTCCGCCACTTGTTGCAGAAGCTGTTCGGCAGCGTCGGCATTGGGGAAGTAGGCTTTAAGGCGAAAGTGGTCCGGAGAGTTCTCGTCGGGGTCCGGCATGATAAAGGTGTCGAGCTGCCGCTCCTCTATGGTGACCCCTTGCGAGCCAAGTTCGACCATGGCATGACAGATGAGGTCCACCGCAAAGGCAGGAGCCGGGATAATAATTTCAAGCCAAGTAGTATTCATCTCCACTGTTTAGCAGAGGTCGGCCGCCAAAAGCAATAATAAATGGCGGAGAAAGTACTTGACAGGAAAGGTCGGAATCGAGTGTAATCCCTGCGCAAGTTTTAATGAGAAGCATTGTTCCGTTTTTGACATAACGCTTCACTGCGAAGGCAGGCTGGAATGGGGCGGCAAAAGTTAACACGGGCTGCTTGCTTCTTAACCGAGGCCTGTTAATATTTTATCATCGTTTTCATGAGGAGAAGGGATGGAGGATCCGCAGCTGATTTACCTTCTATCCGACGCCACTGGCGAGACGGCGGAAAAGATTCTTAATGCCGCCCTGATTCAGTTCCGGGATAAGGCGGTTAAGGTCAATCGGCTTAGCCATGTGCTGGATAAAAACAGTATTTTCAAGCACTTGGATGGAGCCCTCAAGAGCCGTGCTCTGGTGGTCTACACCATGGTTAATCGGGAATTGGCGCAACTGGTGCACGATGAGTGCGAAGCGCTCGGGGTGCCACACCTGGACCTGATTACGCCGCTGTTGATGAAGGTTTCAGAGTTTTTTGGTCGCTCCCCTAAGCAGACTCCTGGTCTGTTGCACGACATGGATGAGGATTATTTTCGCCGTATCGAGGCGGTTGAATTCACTGTCAAGCACGACGACGGCCAGGAATTACGGCATCTGCCATACGCCGATATCGTGCTGGCGGGGGTCTCGCGAACCAGCAAAACCCCACTCTCCACCTATCTGGCCCATCGCGGCTGGAAGGTGGCCAACGTGCCGTTGGTTAAAGGCATCGAACCGCCTGCGGAATTGATGCAGGTTGATCCTAAACGGGTGGCCGGGCTGTATATTGATCCGCAAAGGCTTGCTGAATTACGGGCTGCAAGGCTGCGGCATCTCGGTCAGGATGCGCGGGCCGCTTATGCCGACCTTGAAGAAATTGAAGAAGAATTGCGGTTTGCCAGGGCCTTTTTTCGCCGCAATGGCTGGATTATGGTCGATGTTTCGGGAAAGGCCCTCGAGGAAACTGCCAATGAAGTATTGGTCAAGCTTAAACTAAAATAGCTATTGCGTGGGCTGCAGTTCTGCACGGCAGGGCGGGCGTGTCGCGAAACAAAAGGAGAATACATTATGCGTGTACTAGTGGTCGAAGACGAAAAAAAGGTTGCCAGCTTCATCAAACGTGGTCTGGAAGAGGAAAGCTTCACCGTCGATGTTGCCTACGATGGTGAAGAGGGTTTCGATATGGCCGCCAACAATCCCTACGATGTGATCCTCATGGATCTCATGTTGCCGAAAAAAGATGGTCTGTCGGTGATTCGGGAACTGCGCGAGCGGGATATCGTCACCCCGGTCCTTTGTCTGACCGCCAAGGATGCCGTGGAAGATATCGTTGAGGGCCTCGAAACAGGCAGCGACGACTACCTGACTAAGCCCTTTGCTTTTGGCGAATTGCTGGCCCGGGTCAAGGCGCTGCTGCGGCGTACCAGCAAGGATCGCGGTGCTGAGATCTACTTTGCCGACCTACGTCTCGACCCGGTTTCCCACAAGGTTTGGCGTTCTGATCAGGAGATCGACTTGACCGCCAAGGAATACGGTCTTCTCGAATATTTTATGCGCAATCCCAACGAGGTTTTAACCCGGGCCATGATCGCTGAGCACGTCTGGGACTACACCTTCGACTCCTTCACCAATATCATCGATGTGTATGTTAACTATTTGCGCAAGAAAGTCGATCGTGATTACGATACCAAATTGATTCACACCGTGCGCGGAGTCGGCTACGTGCTTAAGGAGGGCTGATTGTTCTCAGCCTCCATTCGACTTAAACTGAGCCTCTGGAATGCCCTGATTCTGCTGCTGGTCCTCGGGGCCAGCAGCGGTCTCTTGTATGTCTACCTGTCTCACAGTTTATTTAAGCAGCTTGATCAGCGCTTATTGAGCATGGTTGAGGAGCAGGACTCTTTGCGCGCACGGTTGCAGGTTGACGAATCGGTCGATTGTGCGACTGTTGCTGAGTTTGCCCGCCGGTTTCGGCTGGGTGAGTTTTATCGGGTGGTGGATGAAAAAGGCACCCAGCTTTGCGAGGCCAATGGGGCAAGAAAACAGATTCCGCCCCTTCAGGATTGGATGTTGGAGGCGGTGCGCAGCGAAGGGTCGTTGCTGACCACGGTGCCCTTTTTGGGCCATCACTCCTTACGCCAGTTGGTTGTTCCGTTGGGGCATCAAAATGGTCGGCGGCTCTTCTTCCAGGCTGCCGTCGGTCTGGGCCGGGTCGAGCAGCCGCTGCAGGAACTACGTTCGCTGCTGCTTCTGTATAGCCCTGTAGCCTTGATTGTAGTGGCAGTCTGTGGTTGGTTTCTGGCCGGTCGGGCCTTGGCGCCCGTGATCAACATTACCCGTGCTATGCGCAAGGTTAATGCTGAAAATCTTAACCGACGACTACCTATCGGCAAGTCGCGGGATGAAATATCGCGCCTTGCCGAGACCTTTAATGCCATGCTGGCCAATTTGGAAGAATCTTTCCGTAAGATTCGCCAGTTCTCTGGCGATGCCTCCCATGAGTTACGCACCCCCTTAACCATCCTCAAGGGCGAGACGGAGGTAGCGTTACGCTGGGCCAAGGACCCCGACGAATTCCGTAAAATGCTTGAATCGAGCATGGAGGAAATTGATCGCATGGGGCGTATTATCGAGGATCTACTGACCCTCGCCAAGAGTGAAGCAGGAACCAGGTCCCTGGTGATTAAACCCTTCAGCCTCAGCGACCTGTTACAAGCGCTCTATCTGCAGGCCAACACACTGGGTGAAACAAAAAAGATCAAAACCCACCTCAAGCTCGATGTCAGTGAAGAGATTCGCCTGATGGGCGATGAACTGCGCCTGCGCCAACTATTTCTCAATCTTGTCGCCAATGCTGTCAACTATACTCCCGATGGAGGACAGGTCGAGATAACTCTGGCTGTGGCTGATGGCGAGGCAAAGGTGACGGTCAGCGATACGGGCATCGGTATTCCTGTGGAACATCTGACACATATCTTTGACCGTTTCTATCGGGTCGATAAGGCTCGCAATCGTGAAGATGGCGGCACCGGCCTTGGTTTGGCCATCGTCAAGTCTTTGGCCGAAGCCCATGGTGGACGGGTCGAGGTCGCTTCGACCCCCGGTGAAGGGACCTCCTTTATGGTTTTCCTGCCGGCTCAGGGGCCCAAGGAATGGCTCGCCAATAACGATTCTTTTGTTTGAACCATTAGGAAGCGACCGAGTCTTTCAGCAGTTGCAACAAACCCTTCTGGCCAGCCCTTAAGCGCGATAGCTTTCACTCTCCCTGATTTCCGTTAATTCTCTACTCCCTTCCATCCCTTCTTGGTGGTCCATCGACGGCCTGGGCCGAGTTGGTTCTATTGACATCCTGCCTACGAGTGATTAAATAGTTTCTGTCCGGAAACGGCTCTTTTTCGTAATCTCTACGTCAATCTTCGGCCTTACTTGTGACTCGGGCCATCCCTGGCCCTCGCCCTTTGGGCAGCCAGAGGCTGTCCCATTCCGCTGTCCTGCGGAATGGTGCGGCGTAAACAGCTACGCCTCCTCGCAAGTGCTTGATTTCCTTGACCTTGGAAAAAATTGCTCGTTTCCCATATGAAAA
>MAXT01000196.1 GCA_001751225.1 Desulfuromonadales bacterium C00003107
CTCCGTAAGCACAAACGCAAGAATTCTATACTTTATTTCCACAGCCTTGATATGAAAGCGGTGTTTTTTAAAATTTTGAGAAAGAAGACTTCTTTCCCCTCTTTAACGCTTTAGGCGAAGATTAGAACGATTGTGAATTTGCCCGATTTTTGCTATTAACACTCTGGTCTATTTCGAGGAACTAGGCATGAAAAATTGATTAGTTGAAAAGGATTAGTGACAGCTATGAACCACGATAAAACACAAAATTGCAACCCCAGCGATTACGTGCCCGAGGAAGATGAAATAAATCTTCTCGATCTTCTTCTTGTCCTCGCCAAGCACAAGAAGATGATCATCGGTACTTGTCTTGTCACCTTCGTACTGACTATTGGCGTCACCCTGCTTTTGCCCAATATTTATTCTGCCACGGCTCAAATTTTGCCTCCGGAAAATGAGTCGCCTTTCTATGTCAGCATGCTCAAAAGTCGCACCATTGCTGATGCAATTATCGAGAAGTTTGACCTTTCTGAAGTTTATCGAAAAAAGTCCCAAAACCAAACTTATATGAGTCTTGATGGTCATGTAAGCTTCTCGGTGGGGAAAAAGGACGGCATTCTTCAGATAGAGGTCGAGGACAAAGATCCAAAACGCGTTGCCGAGATGGCCAATGCCTATGTGGAGGAGTTGAGCAAGCTTTCCGACAAGGATCACCTTAACGCCGTCGCTGCCCTGCGGCAGTTCCTGGAAGTCCGGTTGGAGGTTGTGAAGGAAGGCCTGGCTCAAACGGAACAGAAACTGCAGGCTTTTCAGGAAAAGAACAAAACCATTCGAATTGATGACCAGACCAAGGCGACGATTGAAGCAATTGCCAGACTAAAGGGCGAATTAGCCAGTAAAGAGATCGAATTGGGAGTGGCAATGCCCGCCCAGGAACAACAGACCGCCCAGGATGCTGTCTTGCGGGAAGGGTTCGAACAACTCAAAGCCCAGATAAGCGCATTGGAACAACCTCCGGTTGGGGGAAAAATTCCCGGCGATGTCACTTTGGTAACCTCTATTGGTCCGGGTCTGGGGCTTCAATACGCTGGGTTGCTTCGAAGTTTTCGCATGCAGGTGACCTTATTTGAGCTTTTGTCCCGGCAGTATGAGGTGGCAAGAATTGAAGAGGTGAAAAATCCGCAGCGCATTCAAGTGCTCCAAACAGCCTACCCTCCGGCAACGAAGAGTAGGCCTAAAAGAAGCCTGATTGTTCTGCTGGCCACTTTCTGCTCAGGGTTTTTGGCCATTTTTGCGGCTTTCTTTCGGGAATACATTACTTCCATGTCCAATGAAGATCGTGAGACATGGCAGCAGATCAAGGCGTATTTGAGATTTAGCCGCTAGATCAAATTTCCGGCCCATTTGTCCTGTCATCGGCCGAGGCAAAATCAGGAAGAGTTTAATATGCAGTACGAGACGAAGCGACGTTCCATCCTTAAGGCGGTATCTTGGCGGACTTGGGCCACCATGACCACTGCTGCCATCGTCTATATGTTCACCGGGCGATTCACCCTGGCGATCACCATAGGTTGCCTGGAGGTGTTCGCCAAGATGGGGCTGTATTTTTTTCATGAGCGGCTCTGGCACCGGTTGCGCTACGGCAAGAAGGAGATTCCGGCTTTCGTGGTTTGGTTCACCGGCCTGCCGGCCTCGGGCAAAAAAGCCATTGGCGACGCAGTCTATCGCCAGCTGCAACAGGAGAACCTGCGGGTCGAACGCCTGGACAGCCGGGACGTGCGTCCCCTGTTTCCCAAAACCGGTTTTTCTCCTGACCAAGTCGATGCCCATATCAAACGCGCCGGCCACCTGGTGGCAATGCTGGAGAAGAACGGTGTCATCGTGGTCGCCTCCTTCGTCTCCCCCTATCGATCTAGCCGCCGCTTTGCCCGTCAGATGGCGAGAAACTTCGTCGAGGTCCATTTGAACAGCTGCGTTGAGGCCTGCGAGGGGCGCGACACCCAGGGTCACTACGCCCGCGCCCGGCGCGGAGAGTATCGCTACTTTCCCGGGGTGCATGTCGACTACGAAGCGCCGCAAAGCCCCGAGATCAGCATCGACGTCGATTCGCTGACCACCGAGCAGGCCGCCCAGCAGGTCGTCGATTATCTAAAAAAAGAAGTGATGAGCGGCAAACCGCGAACCGCTGCTGCACAGAAACCAGCGACCGCCGCCGCTACCCGTAACCACCTACAACCAGGAAGTACCTCATGAAACTCAATAAGACCCATCTGCGCCAACTCGAGGCGGAGAGTATCCACATCATTCGCGAGGTGGCTGCTGAGTTTGAAAATCCGGTGATGCTCTATTCCATCGGCAAGGACTCCGCTGTCATGCTGCACCTAGCCCGTAAGGCCTTCTATCCGGCTAAGCCGCCCTTTCCGTTGATGCACGTCGATACCACCTGGAAGTTCCGCGAGATGATCGAGTTTCGCGCCCGCATGGCCCGCGAATACGGTTTTGACCTGCTCATCTACACCAACCAGGACGGGGTCAAACGGGGGATCAGCCCCTTTACCCACGGTAGCGCCCTCTATACCGACGTGATGAAGACCGACGCTTTGAAGCAGGCGTTGGATAAATACCGCTTTGATGCCGCCTTTGGCGGTGCCCGGCGGGACGAGGAGAAATCGAGGGCCAAGGAGCGGATCTTCTCCTTTCGCACCGACCAGCATCGATGGGATCCCAAGAATCAGCGACCGGAACTATGGAACCTGTATAACGCCAAAGTTCGGCAAGGCGAGAGTATCCGTGCCTTTCCCATCTCCAACTGGACCGAACTCGATGTCTGGCAGTACATCTATCTGGAAAATATCCCCATTGTTCCTTTGTACTTTGCCAAGAAGCGGCCGGTGGTGGAGCGAGACGGCATGCTGATTCTGGCCGACGACGAAAGGCTTACGCTGCGCCCCGGCGAACAGATCGAAGAGCGGATGGTGCGCTTTCGCACCCTCGGCTGCTACCCGCTGACCGCCGCCGTCGAATCTAGCGCGGCCACCCTGCCGGAGATCATCCAGGAGATGCTGTTGACCCGCACCTCCGAGCGCCAGGGGCGGCTCATCGACTTCGACCAGGCCGGCTCTATGGAGAAGAAGAAGCAGGAAGGGTATTTCTGATGACTGCACAAACCGAACTGATCAGCAACGACATTCACGCCTATCTCAAAATGCAGGAAGAGAAGGGCATGCTGCGCTTCATTACCTGCGGCAGCGTCGACGATGGCAAGAGCACCCTTATCGGTCGCCTGTTGTGGGATTCTAAGCTTATCTACGAAGACCAGATCGCCGCTCTTAGGGCCGACAGCAAGCGCTGCGGCACTCAAGGGGAAGAGATCGACTACGCCCTGCTGCTTGACGGCCTGCAGGCCGAGCGGGAGCAGGGCATCACCATAGATGTCGCCTACCGTTTCTTCTCCACCGACAAGCGCAAGTTCATCGTCGCCGACACCCCGGGCCACGAGCAATACACTCGCAACATGGTTACCGGCGCCTCTACCGCCGAGGTGGCGGTGATTCTCATCGACGCCCGCAAGGGGATACTCACCCAGACCAAACGCCACAGCTTCCTGGTCTCGCTGGTGGGTATTCGCAACGTGGTGCTGGCGGTCAATAAGATGGATCTGGTCGATTACAGCGCCAGCCGTTTTCAGGACATCATCGAAGAATATACCGCTTTCGCCGCCGAACTCGGTTTCGAGAAGATCTGCAGTATCCCCATCTCCGCCCTGAAGGGCGACAACATCACCAGTCGTAGCGCGAAAACCAGCTGGTACAAAGGACCGACCCTGCTCGAATACCTCGAAACAGTGCAGGTGGCCGACCGGACCATCAACCAGCCTTTCCGTATGCCCGTGCAGTGGGTTAACCGGCCCGACCTCAATTTTCGCGGTTTTTGCGGCACCATCGCCTCCGGACGCATCGTTCCCGGTGATACGATCGTCGTGACCTCCTCTGGTCAAACCAGCCGGGTGGCGCGTATCGTCACCATGGGGGGAGACCTGGAAGAAGCCAGTGCCGGTGATGCCGTCACCTTGACCCTGGAAGACGAAATCGACATCAGCCGAGGCGACCTGCTGGCTGCCGCTGATGACCGACCTGAGCATGCCGATCAGTTCGCTGCTCATGTGGTGTGGATGCACGAAGAGACCTTATTGCCAGGGCGCAGCTATCTGCTGAAAATCGGCACCGCCAGCTATCCAGCCCAGGTGACCGACCTGAAATACAGCGTCGATGTCAACACTCTGGAACACCATCCAGCCAAGAAACTTGATCTCAACGAAGTCGGTGTCTGTAATTTGAGTGTTGCCCAGCCGGTCTCCTTCGATCCTTATCTGAAAAATCGCTCCACCGGCGGCTTCATTCTCATCGACCGTTTCACCAACGCTACGGTCGGTGCTGGCATGATCAAATTTCCCCTGCGACGGGCCAGCAATATCCATTGGCAAGCCGTCGATATCGACAAAGCCAGCCGGGCCGCTCTCAAAGGCCAGAAGCCCCGCGTGCTCTGGTTTACCGGTCTGTCCGGTTCCGGTAAATCGACCATCGCCAACCTGGTGGAGAAGAAACTCCATTCCATGGGTAAGCATACCTACCTGCTCGATGGCGACAACGTCCGCCACGGGCTTAACCGCGACCTCGGCTTCACCGACGCCGACCGGGTGGAGAACATCCGCCGTATCGCCGAGACGGCCAAGCTCTTTGTCGATTCCGGGATGGTTGTGCTCACGTCTTTCATTTCCCCCTTCAAAAGCGAGCGGCAGATGGCCCGGGACATTTTGGAAAAAGATGAGTTCACAGAGATCTTTGTCAATACCCCCCTTGAAATCTGCGAACAACGGGATCCCAAGGGACTGTACAAGAAAGCCCGTTCCGGCCAGCTGAAGAACTTCACCGGCATCGATTCGGCCTACGAAGCGCCGGAAAGTCCCGAGATCGAAATCGACGGCTCCGAAATATCCGCTGAAGAATTGGCGGAACAGATTGTCAGGGAGTTGTTCGGCTAGAGCCCGCTTTTAGTGTTTCGCCAGCAACTCGATCATCTCCAAAGGAATCCGTTTTGAATATTGAAATAGACAAAATCTGCGATATTGCCAGAGCGGCGGGCGCTGCCATCATGGACATCTATGAAGGCGACCACGCTGTTGAATTTAAGGACGACAAATCCCCTTTGACCGCTGCCGATAAGGCGGCTCACGCAGTTATAGTCGCTGGGCTTGAGGAACTGACACCGGACATTCCGATTCTCTCGGAAGAGGGCAGGGATATCCCCTATGAGCAGCGCAAGGCGTGGACCCGCTTCTGGTTGGTCGATCCTTTGGACGGCACCAAAGAGTTCATCAAGCGCAACGGCGAATTCACTGTCAACATCGCCTTGATCGAGGGGCGCCAGCCGGTGTTCGGCGTGATCTATGTACCGGTGCAAGACACGCTCTACTGGGGCGGTAAAGGGCAGGGCGCCTTCATGCAGGAAGGGCAGGGCCAACCGCAGTCTATTTGTGTCCGGGAACCCGATCCGTCCAAGGGCCTGACCGTGGTGATGAGTCGTTCTCATCCGTCACCGGAACTGGCGGAATACCTCAAAACCATCAACGTAGCTGATGCGCTTTCTATTGGCAGTTCTCTCAAACTTTGTGCTGTAGCCGAAGGGCGCGCTGATCTCTATCCCCGGTTGGGGCCGACGATGGAATGGGATACTGGCGCAGGGCAGGCGGTGGTTGAGGGAGCTGGAGGAGAGCTCAAGACCCCAAAAAAATTAATGTTGGTTTATAATAAGGAAAACCTACTGAACCCACATTTCATTGTAAAAGGCTTAGGCTAGTGGTTGCTGACCGCATACCACTTGCACTGCAATGAACTTGAGCCTGTAAAATCCTTTGTGTAAATGTCATAGTCGGTTACAACAGGTAACCATTGGAGGAACCGATGGACATACCCGACAACCTGCTCGATGCCCTGATGAAGGATTACCAGAATCCTGAAGACCTCATCGGGAGAACCGGGCTTCTGAAGCAACTGACCAAAAAACTGCTGGAGTGAGCCATGTAGGCCGAGATAACTGACCACCTTGGCTAGGAGAAGAATCCTTAGTCCAAAAAGCAGACTAGCAACGCCCGCAATGGCAGCTACAAAAAGCGCGTCAAAGGGGAATTCGGCAATCTTGATATCGCCGTTCCCCGCGACCGTGATTCCACTTTCGAGCCGGTGATTCTCCCCAAAGGTTAGAACGGTTTTGCCGGTTTCGATGACAAGATCATCGTTCTGTACGCTCGCGACATGAAAGCCCGCGATATCCAGGCCCATCTTGAAGAGATCTATGGTGTCGAGGTGTCACCGGCGTTGGTCTCTCAAGTGACACAGACCGTCCAGGAAGAGATCACGCTCTGGTAAAACCGGCCGCTGGCCGAAGTCTATCCCATCGTTTATCTCGACCCATCTGCGTCAAGGTACGTCAGGATGGCCGGGTCATCAACAAGGCCGTTTATCTGGCCAACGGCGTCAATCTCAATGGTCTCAAGGAATGCCTTGGTATGTGGACTGCCGAAACCGAGGGAGCCAAGTTCTGGCTACAGGTGGTGACCGTGTTGAAGAACCGTGGGGTGAAGGATATCTTCATTGCCTGTGTCGATTGGCTGAAGGGTTTTCCCAAAGCCATCGAGTCGATCTTCCCGGACACCCAGATTCAGTTCTGTTTTGTCCCCATGGTGTGCCACAGCCTGAACTACGTTTCGTGGAAGCAACGCAAAGAGTTCGCAGCCGACCTGAAGTCCATCTATCAGGCCCCAACGATTGAGCTGGCCGAGATTCACCTGGAGCAGTTTGAGGCCAAGTGGAATGATAGCCATCCGACCATAGGTCGATCCTTGCGGCGCAATTGGGAAAGTATCACGCCACCGTTTTTCTGTCCGCCGGAAATCCGTAAGGCGATCTACACGACCAAAGCCACCGAATCGGTGAGCATGTTGTTGCGCAAGGTCACGAAAAATCGAGGAAAGTTCCCCAACGACAAATCAATGATCAAGCTGGTCTACCTAGAGCTGAAGAACATCTCGAAAAAGTGGACGATGCCGATCCGTAACTGGAAAGTGGCCCTGAAACAATTTGCGATTTTTTTTGAAGACCGAATGCCGATACTCTGACCGACGACAGGCTGTTTACACAATATTCTTTACAGGGCCATGAACTTTTATGTTCAAAACTTTTTCCCAAAAATTAAATAATCTCATTTCAGATAATAGATTTTCCGAAATCCTTACCGGGTCCGCCTTCTCCCTCGCCGCAAGGCTAGGGGGGATGGTGTTTGCGATGTTAGTTAGTATTCTTGTTGCCCGTGTGTATGGTTCTGAGATGGTAGGGGTATTAGCAATTGTCCAGGCGTTCATGATGATGGCCTCTATCTTCGCCGTTATGGGAACCAATGTCTCGATCCTGAGGCTGATTCCGGAACACATTGCTAAACACTCAATTTCCTCGGCTTTTCGCGTCTACCAGAAGATCCACTATTCCGTGGCGCTTGTCTCAGTTTTGCTTGGTGGGGTGTTGTTTTTCTTTGCAGACCTGATTGCGGTGGAAGTCTTCTCCAAACCCTTTATTTCTTCCTACATTGCTATAACAGCCCTCTGTGTAATTTTTAGGGCACTGATGGATCTCAACACGCAAACGATTCGCGGCCTTCGCCTGATTCGTACCTTCGCCTTTATGCAAATCCTTCCGCATGCTGGGATGCTTCTGGTTATGTTAGTGATGATGAAACTTTCTCGACAGGCAAGCGTACCGGTTTATGCTCAACTCGCGGCTTGGGGAATGACCGCGCTTATCGGTGCTGTAATCGTGTCTCGAGGTTTTAGGCAGAGAATGGACCCGGGAGATGTTGTGGAATCCATGTCAATACGCGAACTGATTGTACTCTCGGCTCCAATGTTAATGACTGCCTATATGAATTTCATCATAGGGCAGATTGGTGTACTTATCCTCGGCATTTACCGTCCTGCCAGCGAAGTAGGTTATTATGCTGTAGCAGTCAAGTTAGCCACTCTCACTTCTTTTGTGTTATTGGCGATCAATTCGATGGTCGCACCGAAGTTCTCCGAACTTTTTTATACTGGTCGGCTCGATGAACTATTTTATATAGCAAGGAAATCGACAAAGTTGATTTTTTGGACGACTTTTCCAATTTTACTTCTTCTCGCTGTGCTAGGTCGTCCTGTCTTGTCACTTTTTGGTAAGAGTTTTGTTGCCGCTTATTTCCCGATGCTGATTCTTGTAATCGGACAATTTATCAATTCGGTTTCTGGTTCAACCGGATACTTTATGAACATGACAGGTCATCAGAGAAGCTTCAGTATTATAATTTTCTCGTCATCTGCGCTTAATCTTATTTTAAACATTTTATTAATACCGAAATTTGGTCTTTATGGTGCGGCGTTGGCGGGTATGATTGGCCTTGCACTCTGGAATATTTGGACACTTTTATTTATTAAAAGAAAATTTGGCCGAAGTATCGGATACTTACCATTTGTTTCTTTATGATCTAATGTAGATAATATTTGAGAACTGATAGCTAGGTATATGGATCTCTATCGACCGTCCAGTCGGAGTGGAAAAAATATGTTTTTATAGCGGAGCTTATCCAGATAAATATTTAATAGAATGGTCCTTAAAAAGGGGATACATAATGCAACTTCAGAAACTAAATTTGATGGGTTCGCAAAAGCCAACAACCACCTAACACAGTGAAATGATTGGCAAAAAACGAATAATTCGCTTTATTCGGCATCGGTTTTACTGTAAGATAATCCAATAAAATCAACGGGTTATCTGGAGTTTTCATGATTTACGTCAAAGACCACAAACAGGTCGACATGTTCAATCCCTTCGAGCACCTGGGACCGAAACGTCTGGCGCTGCTGGAATCTTCCTGGGCGCATCTGTTCCGGGAAGAGATTCTGCACAAGCTGCCGGTGGAGAAGCTGTTCCCCCATTACTCCGAAGACACGGGACGGCGCACCAAGGAGCTTTATGCCATGCTCGGCCTGGTGCTCCTCCAGCAGGTGGAGGACGTGCCTGACGATGACGCGGTGCATCAG
>MAXT01000197.1:0-620 GCA_001751225.1 Desulfuromonadales bacterium C00003107
GAACGGCAGGCGTTTGATGCGATCTTACTCGATGTCGATAATGGTCCCAAGGGCTTTACCCGCAAGAAAAATGATTGGCTCTACTCCACCGATGGCTTAACCGAGGCCTACCGGGCGCTGCGACCCGAGGGAATACTCGCCGTGTGGTCGGCCGGACCCAGTCGTAACTTTATGGAGCGACTGCGCAAGGTCGGTTTCAAGGTGAAGCAAGCCCGGGTGCCTGAGCAGGATAATAAAGGTGATCTGCATGCAATCTGGCTCGCCGAACGTGGTCCTTGAGTTGTCTCTCTTTTTTAACAAGTAATTATCTACTAGGAACTCGGTGTTGTGCAACCACATCGCTTTTTATAAGGATTTTGAACGATGTCTTTTGATTCTCTCGGCCTATGCGACGAACTGCTGAAGGCGATTTCCGATAAGGGGTATACCACCCCGACTCCTATTCAGACTCAAGCCATTCCGGTGATTTTCGAGGGCTGCGACTTGCTCGCAGGAGCTCAGACCGGTACCGGCAAGACCGCGGCCTTTGCCCTGCCTATCGTGCAGATGCTGGGAAAAAAAGTTCCCACGGAAAAGCGCCGTCGGCCACGGGTTCTGGTTTTGGTGCCGACTCGCGAACT
>MAXT01000197.1:712-4735 GCA_001751225.1 Desulfuromonadales bacterium C00003107
TGCTTGATCACATGGAGAAGGGCACGATTAATCTCTCCAGAATTGAGTTCCTGGTGTTGGACGAAGCCGACCGCATGCTCGATCTAGGGTTTATCGACGATATCCTGCAGGTCGCTGAATATCTCCCTGTAGAGCGACAGACCCTGCTTTTTTCTGCAACCTACTCCCAGAGTATCAAGCAACTAGCTGACGAACTGCTCGACCAACCGCGGCGGATCGAAGTCGCACGCAAAAATATCGCCGCCGATGCAGTTGCTCAGGTGCTTTATGCGGTCGAGCGCAAAAACAAAAGAGATATGCTTTCGGACCTTATTCGCTCAGGAAAATGGGCGCAGGTATTGGTTTTCGCCCGCACCCGTTATGGCGCGGACAAGTTGACCGAAGAGTTGTTTTCTGATGGAATAAAGGCCGCAGCTATTCATAGCAATAAGAGCCAGTCTATTCGCACCCGTACTTTGGCTGAATTTAAACAGGGAGATTTGCGGGTGCTGGTTGCGACGGATGTGGCCGCGCGCGGCCTCGATATTCAAGGCTTGTCCCGTGTGGTGAATTATGATTTGCCTCAGGTCGCCCAAGACTATGTGCATCGGATTGGCCGTACCGGCCGGGCCGGGGAGAATGGGGAGGCGATATCCCTTGTCTGCCCTGAAGAGCAACCGCTGTTGAAGGAGATCGAAGCGCTATTGAAGCAGGCCATTCCCCAAAAGACTCTGTCTGGTTTTCCTAAGGTGGAACTCAAAGGGGGAGGGCGGGCCAAGGCTAGTCAGACGACCAACAGGCCGGCCAGCTCACGGACGGCTCCCGGAAAAGCAAAGAAAGCAACGGCCAGGCCTGCCAAGGCAAAGTTGACTAAGACCAGGGTGACGAAAAAGATGGCCCCGATCCCACGGAAGAAAACCACAACTGAGCGCTTCGCTCCTAATAACGGTCGCCGGGGAAACAGATCGTAATCGCTACAAGTTTATAGTGCTGGCAGGCATCTGGCTGATACCGGGAATCCTTCTTTGGTGTTGTCGTGTTTCTGCTTGCCCCTTCTTTAGTATGTCTCTATAGTTAGGGGCTAACTTGCAGAGGGGTTGTGGCCCTCGATTGGGATCGTTTCCTCAAGGTAAACGAAGGGTTGTTTTGTTGACTTATCTATAACAAGCCATTGGCAACAATGGCTTGTTATTTTCCGCAGTTCCGCAGATATGTTCGGTTTACCTGTTGTTCAAGAGTTCTGATCGAAAAGCCTGCTTTTCCTGCCTGCTGCATTTTCTTTTTGTCCATTTCCAGTATGCTTCCTTTAGTCGCCTGAGGTTCTTTTGGCCTGTGGGCTGCTCTCTGTTCAGTACTCTGGCCGCTAGGCCCGGTCTGGGTGAGTGTTTTGTTTCGTTGCATTTTTAGAGGATTTCATCGACATGAATATTTCTTTTAGTTCAATTCACCAGGATTGGTTTTCCAATATACGGGGAGACATTCTTTCCGGGATCGTGGTTGCCCTGGCTCTGATTCCCGAGGCGATTGCCTTTTCAATTATCGCCGGGGTGGACCCCAAGGTGGGGCTCTATGCCTCCTTTTGCATTGCCGTGGTAACGGCCTTTGCCGGCGGTCGTCCGGGGATGATCTCTGCAGCTACCGGAGCCATGGCCTTGCTGATGGTCACCCTGGTCAAAACCCATGGTCTGGAATACCTGTTGGCCGCGACCCTGCTCACCGGGGTGTTGCAGATTCTGGCCGGAACCTTCCGTCTCGGTTCGTTGATGCGTTTTGTGTCGCGCTCGGTGGTGATCGGTTTCGTCAATGCTCTAGCTATCTTGATCTTTCTGGCGCAGATGCCTGAACTCACCCATGTTGGCTGGCAGGTCTACGCCCTGGTGGCAGCCGGCCTCGGCTTCATTTATCTCTTTCCCTATATCACTAAGGTGATTCCGTCGCCGCTGGTTTGTATTGTGGTACTGACCGCCTTTACCCTCTTTTTCGGCGTTGATGTACGCACTGTTGGAGATATGGGGGCTTTGCCGGACAGTTTGCCGATCTTTTTGTTGCCTAATCTCCCCTTAAACTTTGAAACTCTGGCGATTATCTTTCCCTATGCCATAACCCTGTGCGTGGTCGGTCTGCTCGAATCGATGATGACTGCGACCATTGTTGACGATCTGACCGATACAACCAGCAATAAAAATCGCGAGTGCGTCGGTCAGGGCGTGGCAAACATCGCCGCAGGATTTATGGGCGGCATGGCCGGTTGCGCCATGATTGGTCAGTCGGTTATTAACATCAAATCCGGCGGGCGAGGGCGGCTATCTACTCTCCTGGCCGGTGTTTTCTTGTTGATACTGGTGGTCTTTCTAGGCGATTGGGTGGCCCGTATTCCAATGGCGGCTCTGGTCGCGGTGATGATCATGGTGTCCATCGGTACTTTCAGTTGGGGCTCGATCCGGAATCTGCGCACAAACCCGAAGAGCTCCAGCCTGGTAATGGCTTCCACCGTGATCGTGGTCGTATCGACACATAACCTGGCTCTGGGTGTTCTGGTGGGGGTTTTGCTCAGTTCCCTGTTNNCTTTCAGAGGATGGTTCGACCCGTCAGTATACCGTGGTCGGCCAGGTCTTTTTTACTTCGGCTGAAAGCTTCATTGCCTTTTTTGATCTGAAGGAAGCAGTGGGTAAGGTACTCATTGATGTTAGTCGCGCCCATTTTTGGGACATCACAGCGATAGGCGCCCTCGATAAGGTTATTCTCAAATTCAGACGAGAAGGCACCGAAGTCGAGATTGTCGGTCTGAATAAAGCCAGCGAGACCATGGTGGATCGTTTTGCGGTCCATGACAAGCCTGAGGCGATCGAAAGTCTGATGGGACACTAAAGGAGCCATGCCATGAAAACACGTGTACTCGCTTGTATTGACGGATCCTCCTATACGCACGCTGTTTGTGATGCTGCGGTTTGGGCGTCTCAGCGCCTCGACGCACCCCTTAAATTTCTTCATGCTTTGCATCGTAAGCATGAAGTAGCTTCGACCGATCTCAGCGGCAGTATTGGCCTTGATGCCAGAGAGTCGCTGCTAGAAGAGTTGGTCTCCCTCGACGAAAAGCGCAACAAGCTTGCCATGGAGCGGGGCAGACAAATTCTGTCCATCGCCAAAGATCGTGCCCGTACCGCCGGGAATGATACTGCCGAAGGGTGTCAGCGCCATGGCGGGTTGGTCGAAACCCTTACCGAATTACAAGAAGGGATTCGTCTGCTGGTTCTTGGTCAGCGGGGAGAGGCGGCATCTGTTGCTTCCGAGCACCTCGGCAGTCATCTCGAGAGGGTGGTACGCGCCATGCAGCGGCCCATTTTGGTAACCCCGGCAGAATTTAGAGCTCCCAAAAAGGTAATGCTCGCTTTTGACGGCAGCGCCACTACTCGCAAAGGGGTTGATATGGTCGCTGGAAGTCCCCTGCTGCGTGGTTTGCCTTGCCATCTGGTGATGGCTGGATCCGACACGGCCGAGAAGCGTGCGAAATTGGAGCAGGCTCGTAAAACCCTTGAAGATGCAGG
Organism: Desulfuromonadales bacterium C00003107; assembly: GCA_001751225.1. Taxonomy (GTDB): domain Bacteria; phylum Desulfobacterota; class Desulfuromonadia; order Desulfuromonadales; family Syntrophotaleaceae; genus Syntrophotalea_A. The sequence continues at coordinate 4,237 of MAXT01000197.1, forward strand.
AATCGAGGCGCCAACCGCGATCCTGCCAGGGGAGTCAGAGCTTGTTTTGCGGCAGTATCAACAAGACAAGGGCATCGACCTGATCATTATGGGGGCCTACGGTCATTCGCGCATTCGCCGTTTGCTAATCGGCAGCACCACTACCGCGATGTTGCGTCAATCCGTGGTTCCGGTGTTGTTACTGCGCTGAGTTGACTAGCCGGTAGGCCGGAATTGGATATTTCTTCTTTTCCGGAAACCTGCGCCTTCTTCCTATCGATAAAAACGATATCAACCATGCGCTGGTTCGATATTATCAATTTGACTTATCGCCGGATTTCACTATTATCGAGCCTCGTTAGCAAGTCGTTAAAGGCAGCATACGGGGCGGTGAAATGGTGTTATCCGGCATGAAAAAAATCAAGCTCCTTTCCTATCACCTTCCTCGAATCGCCGTCGGTGGCATCTTCACCTACTCAGGAATCATCAAGCTGGCGGACGTCAAAGGTTTTGCCAATCT
>MAXT01000198.1 GCA_001751225.1 Desulfuromonadales bacterium C00003107
TCAGACCACAACCCCTGCCGGAACCATCCAAAAAGAGAGGACAAAACCGGTATCGCAATCGATCAATGTTAAAAGAGAAGGTGGATATCGTATAGAGGCTGTTCTGTTTGAGGATGAAGAGATTATGGATAAGAAAACGGTGAAAATAGACGGCATCGGTGATTTGGATCCGAATATCTACGATATTGGAGTAAGAGTCCAGGAAATGGACTTTCTGGTGAAGAATGTGACCGATTTCAGGGTGACGATCGGGGTGGACGTCTACCTCACAAACGAAGGCGAATTTACGAGCGAGGATCTGTCCATGTTGATCAAAGCCCGGGAGTCCGATGCCGGGCTGCTCGCTGACAAAATCTGGACATCGACCGGTACAATCGAGAGCGGAACCACAGTCATCCGGAGTTGCGACATCGCTGTGCCTGATAATTACAATTACATAGTCGAGGTCTTGATCTGGAAGAACGACACCATCGTCGAGCGCGGAGAAGGCGTGGTACAGCTCAACCCGAAGCGCGTGATTGCGAAAGATGCGCAGGTCATATCAGACAATGTCCGTGTCGAGGACTTCATGCCGGAAGAGGAAGCGGCTGAATGGGATGAATACAGGGCGCGTAGCGCTGGTATGCCTAAGAAGACGCCCGGGTTCACGTCTGCGCTGACATTGGCATGCGTTGCGATTGTAATCGTGGTCGCTGCGGCTATGCGCAGCAGAAGGAGGGATGACAATGACTGAAAACGATCAAAACAAGCTCGAAGGCTACTTCAAGACCGGACTGTTTGCAATCATGATGTTTCTCACGCTGATTGCCACATTCCACTTCTATTTTGCGGTTCAGGATGTGATTGGTATATGGTTTGAGTATGAATACGAGTCGATCTTCGGTGCAGCATTCAGCTTCACGGTGATTGTGGTCTGCATCTATCTGATCCGATCGTTCATAGTGTCCCGTAACTAAAACTGAGCGACTGAGACTGAGCGTCAGAAGAACTTCGATGCAAGCGACCGGTGCGTATCACAATCATCGCTGAATGCGCAGAACTCGCATGGCGCATCCCCCTCCCGCGGGCGATCCGGCATCCTGCCATCCTTAATCTTCCTGATTCGGTTTCGCAGTTCCAGCACCCTGCGTCGGTCTCCTGACCTGATCACAACCTCTCGCAGATCAAAGAAGCGTGCGTATTCTACAAATCCGCAATCCACAACCGTTCCGAACGTTTCCTCCACAAGCATCGCATAAGCGGTGATCTGCAACCGATCAGGCTTCCAGACACCCTGATCCGGCTTCGCTCCTGTTCTGATGATGTACGGTAGCGCCTGCCCACGGTCCCCGGGTCTCACGAGCTTGTCAGGGGCGCCGGAAATCCCGAGCGCATCCGAGTACATGGTGTGTTCGACTGTGCAGGGTGTAATCTTCGTGAGAAGCTCTTCTCTGCCTGTCGTTTGGGTCACATCCGCAATACGTGAGCCGATCGCATCGATATCGATTTCAGATGCCGCATCCGGTATCATGGAGCAATCCATGCCAGAGAGTTCGACACGATATATCGCGGGAAGATCACCTGTGATGCGATCAAGCTCGGCATGCAGTGTTTCTGTCGCATCATCGCTGGCAGCGGCGTGATGGTATGTTAACGCAAGCTCCTTTAAAATAAGATGTGATAGATACCTCACATCAATTATCTTCTGGTAATCGTCCCTGTGCAGACTGCGAAAGTATACCAGTCTCGGGCATCGCAGATATGCGCCAATCTCAGAGACGAGAACCATACCTTTCATCGTTCACGCAATCGTCCTCTGAATCACAACACCCTTGGAATCCACGTCCACTGCGACCAGTGTCTTCAGACTGTTGCCAGCGGCACGCAGGTCTGATGCGCCCTCGCCGCGCTCGATTATAACAATGGTGTCATGTATCAGAGCGCCAGTGATATTGAGCGCCTGAATAACCGCTTTCATCGTGCCACCCGTGCTGATCACATCGTCCACGATCAAAACGCGATCTCCTTTGTTGATTCCATTTAGGTACAGTTCTCCTTTTGAATATCCCGTGCTCTGATGCACGGCAATCTCTCCAGGAAGCTCGTACTTCCGTTTGCGGATGATCACAAGTGGAATGCCCGTTTTCATGGAAAGCGCTGTTCCGATCGGAATTCCCATCGACTCAATCGTCACAATTTTATCGATCCTGCCTGTTCTGGCGTCAATCAGTCTGATTATGAGATCCGCAATCTCGGTTAACAGTTCGGGCGCAAGTTCCGGAACTCCATCCGTTATCGGGTGGATAAAATAGTGGTAGTCGCCCCTCTGGACGATCGGCGCGTCCTTGAGCGATTGCGTGAGTATCGGGAGTTGTGGAAGTATCTGTTCGGTATCTGAAGCCATCTCTCTTTTTCCCTCCTGTTGTGGTGAGTTACCGGTCATATATGCAATTGGGCGGTACTTAATTTTTCGCAGTCCATCCAAAAGACTATACGCAATCAACAATCACATCCTCTGTATGTACGCGGACAGAATCACCTCGCTTCCACCATACCTCTTCGCAGCTATTGACCGGGCAAAGGAGAACGCGATCAAGAACGGAGTTGACGTAATCGATCTCGGAGTCGGCGACCCCGACATGCCGACGCCCCCGCACATAATCGATGCGCTCCATAGGTCCGCACAGAACCCGGAGCGGCATAGGTATCCCTCATACACGGGCATGCTCTCGTTTCGGGAGGCGGCATCCGGGTGGTACAAAAAGACATTTAACGTCTCGCTCGACCCCGCCTCCGAGGTGCTCGCGCTGATCGGGTCAAAGGAAGGTCTCGCACATATCCCGCTTGCGTTCCTGAATCCGGGAGACATCGCGCTCGTGCCGGACCCTGCATACCCGGTCTACAAAATCGGGACGATCTTCGCAGGAGGCGTGCCCCACATAATGCCGCTCTCCGCTGAAAACGGCTTTCTGCCGGATCTGGATGCGATACCTGACGATGTCGCAGGTCGTGCCAGACTGATCTTTCTGAATTACCCGAACAATCCGACAGCAGCGGTCGCTGACCCATCGTTCTTCAGAGAGGTCGTCGATTTTGCACACGAGCACGATATCATAGTCGTGCACGATAATCCGTACTCTGAGATGACATTCGACGGGTACCGTGCGCCGAGCCTCCTCTCGACACCGGGTGCAATGGAGGTCGGAATCGAGATGCATTCGCTATCAAAGACATACAACATGACTGGCTGGAGAATTGGCTTTGCACTCGGAAATGCGGAGATTCTTTCGGGACTCGGCAAGATCAAGACGAACATCGATTCCGGAGCATTCGAGGCTGTGCAGGAGGCTGGCATAACCGCACTCACCGGTCCGCAGGATTGCATTGCGGATATGCGCAGGGTGTATACAAAACGAAGGGCTTTGCTGCTTCGTGGCTTGCACGCGCTCGGAATCGATGCCGCCGCGCCAAAGGCAACGTTCTATGTGTGGGCGCCGGTGCCGGATGGCTACACCTCGATCTCGTTTGCGGACGAGCTTCTTGATAAACGTGGGATCGTGGCAACGCCTGGCGTCGGGTTCGGCGAATACGGGGAAGGGTATGTGCGGTTCTCGATGACCAGTTCCACAGATCGAATACAGGAAGCGGTCGAGCGGATGCACGAGTTGTGACTTGTGACCAAACAGACTGTTGCGAGGACCACTGGTGATTATGGCAACCACAGACGTGTAATTGTGGTCCTCGTGACTATGGTATGAACCACAAGATTTCTGTGTTAATCTCGTGAAATCTTGTG
>MAXT01000199.1 GCA_001751225.1 Desulfuromonadales bacterium C00003107
GGACAAGTGGGACGGTGGCGAGAAAACCACTGTGTCTGCAACTCCTTGAACAGGTCCGCAAATTTGTTCTTGAGCCAGCGATCGGCATCCAGACAAAGCACGTCGAATAGACGGTTGACGGCCTGGCCATTCAAGGTGAAAATGTCTTCTGGGAGACTTGTTTCTCCTGGGAGCATCTGTGGACCTCCTTTTGAGTGGTGAGAGACCCAAAAGGTACCGCAGATGCTCTTCTTTTTTCAAAGAGCAGGTAACGTCTTTTTTACGCTATCAACGCATTAAAATGGTTGGTAAGTGCGAATTTATCGCTTTGCCATGCATGGGTTTGTGACGTAGTCATGCCGCAAATCATTTGACATCTTATGACCCCTGTCCTTTTTCGTGGAATGGGTGGAGGCTTTACAAAGGAGGAAACATTTATGGGAAAGTTGAAATTCTTGTTGCCGCTTGCAGCTTTTGTTTTACTGGCGCTCATGTTTGCGATTCCGGCGTAGGGAAACGACGGAAACGAACCACCGGTGGATCCCTGGTTGGCGGATTCGCCATGGCCCATGAGTCACAGAAACTCGTACAGCCAGGCATCATCGCCCTATCCCGGACCTGACTCCGCAAGATTCCTCACAAAAGCGGATTTTACCCCAGCAGAACCCGGGCTTATTACCATTTGCATTTCAAGCCCTTATTTGGACGGAAGCCAGGTACTCTGGGGCAGCAATTCAACCAAGGTTTTCAAGGCAGATCCAGACGGGCGGAAAATCAAATACATCGATTATATGTTAAAAGAAGATGCTAACTTAGCATCCATGGTGTCCGTAGATGAAATGTTGTCAGGCGCCTATACGCTTATTGACCGCGACAATATATTCTATGTGCCCAGACTTAAAAAGCTTTTTGCCTTTGGTGATGCCGTTGAAGACGACGCCTATTCGGATATTGTCGTGAAGCGCAGTTTTGAAATTCCGGAAAGTAAACTTCGTGATCCAGAAGAGAAAATTGTGGGGCTGAACATGACCTACGACGGCATGATTGTATTTGTAACCAGCCACGGTCTTGTCGGGGTCGTTTCGCATTCCTTTGAAACCGCATATTTTTATTCATTTGAAGACGGTGAAGAAATTTCAAACTCAATCGCCTGTGATGAAGATGGCGGTATTTATGTGGTGACCAGTAAATACATGCACAGGGTTCAGTGGACCGGCTCAGAATTGACAACTGAGGAAACCGAAGGTGGCTGGACGGCCTCTTATGAAACCGGCGAAGGCACTTCGGGGGTCCGTCTTGGTGTAGGCTCCGGCGCAACTCCGACACTGATGGGAACGGGGGGTCAGGATAAATTTGTCTGCATAACAGACGGCATGGATCTTATGAATATGGTGCTTTTTTGGCGTGATGAGATTCCTTCGGACTGGGAACAGGTAGCGGGAACAAAAGACCGACGGATTGCCGCGCAGGTTCCGGTGACCTTCGGTGACCCCGATGCCGAAAGTTCCCTGTCGGAACAGTCGGTCTGCATCAGAGGCTATGGCGCTCTTATAGTGAACAATCAGGTGAAACGGAACAAGGACAGCAGTGTGATAAATATGCTGATGTCTGGGATTGATTCCAATGCACCTTACGGTGCCGAGAAGTTTGAATGGGATCCTGATACAAGAACAATGGCGACAGCCTGGGTCAATGAAACAGTGAGTATTCCCAACGGCATCCCGAGCATGAGTTCCGCCACCAATCTGCTGTACGGCGTGGGGCAGGGGCGCTTCCATACCTGGACATTTGAAGCTCTTGACTGGGATACGGGCGAATCGGTTTTTAGCTTCCCATACGGTGCTACGCCAGCTTTTAACAGTGCGTTTGCAGCAACAGAAATAGGGCTCGACGGCCATCTGTATACCGGCACCACGCTCGGCTTTGCCCGAATGAGGCCTTAGGCTTGGATAACCCGACATAATATTTATGCTTTGGGTTGCTGGCCTTGGAGGCGGTCGGGCTTAACGCACCGAAACGAAAAATTGGATGTTCGAGGCCAGAGGTTTTGAGGCCTTGCATTGCCAGTTTTCTAAGGTTCGATACTAGTTCATCGCGACTAACAGGATGTAAATAGATCTGCCACTATTTCCAATGTTTCCCGGAGTGAGAGTCGCTGCTTAACGGCAATCATTGGCGGGCAATGAAAAAATCACATTAAAGAAAGCGGCTGCCCCAATCAGGGCAGCCGCTTTTTGTTTCATGTCTGGTGAATTATCAATAGGCCCCAGCTTCAGGTGGGGCCAGAGCGGCCTGCCACTTATCACTGAAGTTGTGCTTGATCCAACTGGCATCCCACCATTCCAGAGGGTTGACCGGGATGCCACCGATGGTCACTCCGTAATGCAGGTGGTCGCCACCCGCCATGCCGGTAGCGCCGGTGCGGCCAACGATGGTGCCCTTGTCAACCTGGTCGCCGACGCTGGCGTTGATGGTGCTGAGATGGGCGTAAAGGGTTTGCAGCCCAAGGCCGTGGTCGATGATGACGCAATTGCCGTAGATGCCGAGGTAGTCTGCGAAGACCACCTTGCCGTTGTTGGCTGCCGGTACAGGCGCGTTGGCCAGGGAGGCGAGGTCGACGCCAAGATGGGTTTGCTGATCGACCTTGTTGCCGCCGTACATATAGGACCGTTGCTCGTTGAACCCGGCCCTGTTAGCGGCGTTGGGCAGGCGCAGAAAGGCCCCCTGCCAGGTGGGGCTGGAGACGGTCAGTTGCCCTAGTTCTTTAAGCTTGGCCCGGTTCTGTACCCGCAACTCGCGGTTGACCCGCAGAAAAATATCGAGCATGTTGTCGGCGTCAGGATAGAGATCCTGGAATTCAGGCATCTTGCTGTCGAGGAACCGCTGGCTGAGGTTGATGTTGTCGCGTTTAGGCGGTCGGGGGTTGGTGTGGTAGTAGAAGCCGGCCTTGCGTTCGTTGCCTGCGGTGTCGACGGCGATTACCCGGGGCAAAAAATCGGCTTGAGTCATGTTGAACGGAAAGGTAAACAGGCAGGCGTAAAAGCCTTCGTCCTGCAAGTAGCCGGGGAAAAACAGTTCGCCGATCTGCACGCCGCTACGCTCTACCTCTTCGGAAATTTTGTACAGCACCAGGCCGGCGCCGCTCTGGTTGAGGTTGTGGGCCCGGCTCAACACCGAAACCACCGGAGGTCGGGAGTCGTAGTCAAAGATGAAGCTCTGGCTGATGCTGTTGGCCAGCAGGGCCTGGTCGGTAGCGGTCACCTGGATGGAGAGGGGACCGTTGTTGAGCTTGATGTCTTTTAGGCTCAGGTCAAGAAGTTGGCTGGCGGTGCCCCGGGGGAATTCGGAGCGCAGCAGTTCGACGGTCTTGTCGCCCTGGGTAATGGTGACCAGAAGGTTTTTAAGCCCGGCGCCTTCATCTTCCAAGGTCAAAATCGGCGGGCGCTTTGCCGAGATGGGGCCGCTGTCGGGGGTCAGGATCAAGATGGGTGTCTGGCTGTCTCTAAGTAGAAAAAAGCCACCGGCGGCAACCACGACGACGAGTAACAAAATGGTGAGAGCGTAATGTTTCAAGGGTGATCCTCCAGAACAAAGGTGGGTGAATAACAGAAGTGTCAGGGGTGGAATGGGTTAGCCGCGCACCAGTCGATACCAGCCGGCAGCGAGCAGTCCCCAGAGCAGGCATAGGCCGCCAATCAACAGCGGCGTCAGAGCGCCGTAGCCGAAACCGAACAGGCCTTGTCCCATGCGGGGAAAGAGCACCAGCAGGATGTAGGCGGTCGGTGCCAAACTGATCAGGATGCCTCTCAGTGGCACTCGGTTGGGCAGGAGCGGCAGCGTCAGCAGCAGGCCGCACAGGCCCCCGAAGACCAGCCGGGAATAGAGCCAGCCGGTCGTCAAGCGGGGAGCCAGGGCGACCCCCAGCCAGGCGGTGGCCCCGTCCCGACCTAAAAGCCAGAAGACCAGGCAAGCGACCAAGGCGGCGACTGTGCCGCTGACATAGGCCAGACTAATTTTACGTAGCATCAATTCCTCCGAAAATTCAGGACAAGCTGGATAACAAGATTACTGCCAACGGCCCCGGCGCTGTTGCAGGGTGATGACCTCCATCTTTCCCTGATCGTTGATCATAGAGGTTAGCAACCAGCTGACCACACCGATGACCAACGAACCGAAGATCGCGGACCAGAACCCGGCGATATGAAAGCCGGAGATGATCCCGGAGGCCATCATCAGCATCAGGGCATTGATGACAAAGGTGAACAGGCCGAGGGTGAGGATGTTGAGGGGCAGGGTCAGCAGCAGTAGTAGCGGCCGCAGCAGGGCGTTGAGAATGCCCAGAATAGCGGCGGCGAAAAAAGCTGAAAAAACACCTTTGACCTCGATGCCGGGCAGTAGATAGGCGGCGGCCATGATGGCCACGGTCAACATAAGCCAGCGTACAAAAAGTCCTTTCATGGCCCCTCCTCAAGTAGTTGCCAGCCCGAAAACCCGAAGGGATTTTCGAGCTTGGTTAATGCTATTAAGGATAGCGGATTTTTCCCCGACTGGGAAGAGGGTAGCGGAGCCTTTTGTTTGGTGGGGCTGCCGGATATAAAACCGCGCCCGAAGGCGCGGCCTAGAGAAAGGTTATGAATGCTGGCGGCTCAGCAGCAGGCGCAATACCAACCAGAAAATTTAAGCAGGAAGACGTTGTCGATGACATGGATCAGACCGTTGCTGCAGCGGATGTCAGTGGAGACCAGGAAGGCGTTGTCGATCTTGTGTTGGCCCACGTCGAGCTGCACGGTCAGCTGTTTGCCGTTGAGGGTGTAGATGCTTTCGGTCGCCTCGATGCCGGCCCGGTCGATCTGTTCCTCGATAATATGATAGGTCAGGGTCGAGTGCAGCTTATCGGGGTCGCTCATGAGGCCTTCGGTGTTGATACGGGAAAAGGCTTGGTCGTTGGGAGCGAAGAGGGTGATGGGACCAGCTCCGTTGAGTTGAGCTTCTAGGTCGGCTTTTTTCAGGGCGGCCAGCAGGATGGTGAAAGAGCCGTCCTCTTTTAGAGTGCTAAGGATGTCGTTCATGGGTGCTCCTTTGGTGTTTGCTTCAACATGGCCACAAAGTTAACCCATGCGGTAATAATTATAGCGGTTAGGAAGGGTCACCGCAAGATAGTCTTCGGCCTCAATCGGCAAGCATCTGCTGTATGCCGGCGAAAAAGCTGGTTGCTCGCTGTTCCTGTTGATCGGGATCGAGGGGCTGTGGAGTATCGCTGTCGATGCGGTTGAGGAGTTCCTTGGGGATCTCTTCGAGAAAGGGGCTCGGCACCCGGGCCTGCAATTGACCGTACTTTTTGCGTTTGGCCGCGTGAAGCAGGGCCAGAGTGCGCTGGGCACGGGTGATGCCGACATAGCAGAGGCGTCGTTCTTCTTCAATGTCGGTGGCGGTGCCGACCGATTTTTTGTGGGGTAGCAGATCGTCTTCCAGGCCGACCAGAAACACGTGGGGGAATTCGAGACCCTTGCTGGCGTGCAGACTCATGAGTACCACTGCGTCCCTCTTGAGTTTGCTCTCCTTGTCGTTGCGGCCCGGTTCGTCACGGTCGAGGAGGGAGACTTTTTCCAGAAAGCCGGACAGGCTCGGCGTGGCTTCCCGTTCTTCGTAGGAGGCCATGGCGTTGATTACCTCGGCGACGTTGTCGGCCCGTTGTCTGCCTCGCTTTGGATCTTCGGCGGTGCGGTAGATTTCTTCTTCCAGGGCCAGGTCGGTCAGAAGTTCGCGGGCAGTATCGCTGAGCTTGCCGAGCTGAAAGCGGCGCCGAAAACGCTCGATGAGCAGCACAAAATCGGCGATGGCCGCCCGGACCTTATCCCCCAGTTCGGTAATCTCCTCTGCTTCTCGAAGAACCTGCCAGAGGGGGCGGTCTTCGGCCAGGGAGTGGCGAATCAGGTGGTCGGCGCTGGTAGTGCCGATGCCCCGCTTGGGAAAGTTAAGGATGCGCAGCAGGTTGATCTCGTCCAGGGGATTAGCCAGGAACTTAAGATAGGCCAGTACGTCTTTGACCTCCTTGCGATCGAAAAACTGTTGGCCGCCGATGAGCACATAGGGGATGTTGTCGTAGCGCAACTGCTCTTCAAAGGCCCGCGACTGGGCGTTGGTGCGAAACAGAACCGCGAAGTCGCTGTAGCGGCACTCATCAGCGAAGCGTTCGGCCTGAATGCTTTCAACCACCATTCGGGCCTCGTCCTCACCATCGTCGCAGCAGATGCAGTTGATGGGGGCACCTGGGCCGTCAGCGGTCCACAGGGCTTTGTCCTTGCGTTTCTGGTTGTAAAGAATGAGGGCGTTGGCTGCCGCCAGAATATTTCCCGTTGAGCGATAGTTCTGTTCCAGTTTGATCAAGCGAGTGCCGGGAAAATCCTTCTCGAAATCGAGGATGTTACCGAGGTCAGCGCCTCGCCAGCCGTAGATGGACTGGTCATCGTCACCCACCACGCACAGGTTGTTGTGGGCCGCCGCCAGTAGTCGCAGCAAGCGGTATTGGGCGGTGTTGGTGTCCTGATATTCGTCCACCATCATATAACGAAAGCGCTGCTGGTACTTTTCCAGTACGGCTGGTTTTTCTTGAAGCAGGCGCACGGTGAGCATGATCAGGTCGTCGAAGTCGACCGCGTTAAAGGCTTTGAGGGCGCGTTGGTAACGGGGATAGACCTCAGCGGCCAGACGCCCGTACTCGTCGGCGAGGCGCGGTCGAAAGGCCTCCGGAGACTGCAGGCTGTTTTTGGCGTCTGAGATCAGCCACAGTATCCGGTCGGCATCGATCTTCTGGTCGCCCTGGCGCAAGCCGGAGCAGATATCACGAATCAGCCGGGTCTGGTCGGCGGTACCGTAGATGGAAAAGTTCTTTTTGTAGCCGAGCTGATCAATGTCCTCTTTGAGGATGCGCATGCACAGGGCGTGAAAGGTGGCGACTACCATGCCTTTGCAGCGTTTGCGGCCGACCATATCTTCGGTGCGCTTCTTCATCTCCCGCGCCGCTTTGTTGGTAAAGGTCACCGCCATGACCTGGCCGGCCGGCACATTCAGGGTGCACAACAGATGGGCAATGCGAGAGGTGATGACCCGGGTTTTTCCGGAACCGGCACCCGCCAGCAGCAGCAACGGTCCGTCAACATGACAGACGGCGGCTCGTTGTTGATCGTTTAGATTGGAAAGAGGCATAGAATGAATGTCGAGAGAGGGGAAAAACAAAGCGTAAAGCCGGCTGCAAAGGAGCCGGCTTCAATGGTCGATTCATATGGCGGAAGCTTACCACGGTCTTCTTGGAAAGGGCAAGGTGGGCAGTGCGGGTAGTGACAGAGGATTTTTAGCTGGCGATTAAATCTGTTGTGTATAGCGCTGCAGTCTGGCCATGATCATTTTCCGTTCTTTGCGTTTGATCCAGTATCTGAGCCAGACCATGTTTGCCTCCTGTAAGAGCGGTTTGTACTGTTTGTGAGGGAATAAAGGTGGGTGTTGGTGAAAATTAAGATTAAATTTATATTAAGAAAGGCGATGTGTCCAGTCCTGATTTACATTAATTATGTATAGGGGCAGGTAAAGACCACTCCGTTGGCGAAAAAGTTGAGCGGAGCGTGGTTGTGCGCAGTTGGCTTTGCGGTTTCGCGAAGTAGCGATTACGGTTATTGCCTCTTGATTTTCCCCTTTTATTTCTGTATGTTTCTGTAATGTTTAAAACTACTGTTATAATACTTAGTCTTGTCTGGGCTTCGTTGCTGCTGATTTCTTGGGGTAGCGCCGAAAATCCGTCCACCCAGGTCAGCTCTATTGCCTTCGAGCAGCGCGGTTTCTGAGCCTTCTCTGCGGCCCGTCTTTGCGGGTGGTAGGGAGTCCCCGTACCAATCCCCTGAGTTTCATTTTTCTAGTTTCCTCCTGAATTACTTCTGAGATATCAGCCGCCAAAGCGGCTGCCCTGCTTCGTTCCCCGGCGTCTAAATTCAGCGTCGATGGCGTTGAGGACCTGCCATTTATTCAGCGACCAGAGGGGCGCCAGCAATCGGTCGCGGGGCCCGTCGCCGGTCAAGCGGTGAATCAGGGTGTGCGGTGAAAGCCGTTCCACCATGTCGACAACCAGGGTCACATAGTCTTCCTGCGACAGGATGTCCATCTCTCCCTGCCGATAGAGATCGCCCAGGCCGGTTCCATCCAGCACGTGCAGCAGATGCAGCTTGATGCCGTCGATGCCCAGTCGCGCCATCTCCTCGGCGCTGGCCAGGATCTGCTCGCGATTTTCACCGGGTAGGCCAATAATCAGGTGGACGCAGACTCGCAGGCCCCGCTCTTTGGCCCCCCGATAGGCTTCGAGAAATGCAGCATAGTCATGGCCCCGGTGCAGTTTGCTCAGGGTTTGGTCGTGAATGCTCTGCAGACCCAATTCCAGCCAGAAATAGCTGCGTCGGTGGTATTCGGCCAGCAGGTCGAGAACCTCTGGCGGCAAGCAGTCGGGGCGGGTGCCCACCGCCAGGCCAACTACTCCTTCGACGGCCAGAGCCTCGTCGTACAGGCTGCGCAGTCGCTCGACGGGAGCAAAGGTGTTGGAAAAGGGCTGAAAATAGGCCAGAAAATGCTTTGCCTTGTACTTGCGTACCATTACATCTTTGCCAGCTTCTATCTGCTCCGCTACCGACAGGGCTTGTTCGATGCCTACCGACCCCGAACCGCTCGGGTCGCAAAACAGGCAACCGGGTCGGTCGCGGGTGGCGCCACGATTAGGGCAGGAAAAACCGGCATCGATGGAGATCTTATGCACTCGGCCGCCGAAGCGTTGTTTCAGGTGGCTGGAATAGAGATTGTAGGGTTTGGTGTTCATGGAAGGGATTCTGCCACGGACCAGAGGTTGCAAGCAAGGATGAAGCTTGGAACTGGCCACTGATTCATTTGTGCCGGGGAAAACGGGATGAATCCGCGGAAAGTCATAGGCTCTTGATGGGCTCGATGTTCCCTCTCCGAACTCTTCTTGTTGACACTGGCTGAAAAAATTTGCAACATGCGCTGCAGTGACATTTCAAGTTTTGTCTGGACCTTCAGAACAGATCGGACTGTGTCAGTGCAGAAGGTGACTCAGAACAGGGTCTTTGCGGCGGTTGTGAGGTGCCACGCAAGTGTCTGGAATAAAGCACTCAGGAGAGAGATTGATAGATGAAAAATCGTACCCTCAAAAACTTTTTTGAAAACGCATTGTTTTTCCCACTCAGCTTTCTCATCCGATGTCTGCCGCGCAAAGGTGCTCTCTTTCTCGGGGGAGGGTTCGGCAGAGTGTTGGGATGTCTCATGTCAACCAAGCGCCGGGTCGCCATGGAGAATATGGGCGAGGCCTTTCCCGAATTTAGCGAGCCTGAACTTCGGCAGCGGGTCGACGCCATGTTTGTTCATATCGGGAAAAGTGTCATTGAGATGCTGCGTCTCGATCTCTTCAAACAGGCGGATGTAGATAAGATTTTTATTCCCACGGGGCTGGAGAATCTCCAGGAGGCCTACGATTACAAGCGCGGCGTTATTTTACTGAGCGGGCATGTCGGGTTCTGGGAAGTCGGCACCTTTTTGCTTCCCAAACTTGGATTCCCCGCCGACTTTGTTGCCAAGAAGATGAAAAATCCCCAGGCGGATAAATATATCACCCGGATGCGGGAAGCGGCCGGGGGCCGTTGTATCGACAGCAAAAGTGGCGCCCGAAAAATCCTCCGCTCCCTTTCTGAAAACAAGGGAGTCGCAGTCCTGATAGATCAGCACCGCAGCTCCAAGGAAGGGGTCTCAGTCCCCTTTTTTGGCCGCCCGGCATCTACAACACCCATCATCGCCCGCCTGGCCATGAAATACCAGATTCCGGTGGTGCCGATCTTCTCCTACCGCCGCAGTGACAACCGTTACGATTTCCAGGCCCAGCCGATGTTCTTTCTTAAGGATGAGCCTGAGTCCTCGGTGGAAGAAAACACCGCTCTGCTGACCGACCTCATTGAAGAGGCCATCCGAAAAGATGTGACACAGTGGCTTTGGCTTCATCGGCGCTGGCGCTGCAAAACATCGAAATAAAAACATAACGTATCAAAAGAGGCCGGTTTCCTTGGGGAACTCGGCCTCTTCGGTTTATTACTCTGAGAACTGTCCTGTTTGTATTTTGGTTTTGGGGGTCCTGCTCAGGTTTGGTTCTGATCCTTGTGGGCGTTATGGCTCCCTCTGCTGGGCTCGAACCAGCGACAATCTGATTAACAGTCATAGTTTGTCCGTTTCAATCCCCGTCAAACACCATCAAACACCATCAAACGACAGTCTTTCGCCACAGTAAGTCCTTGTTTTTGCTAGTGAGACTGTTATTCTGCTATCAGGCGCCATCATAACGCGACGTTTGATTGCGCGTCCCAACGGGTACCCCAGCGGGTACCCCGGACGTTCAGGCACCCCGCAAGTATGAGGCTGCGATGTTCCAAAACCCGAAACCAGTCGGCAAATTCTCCAAGCGTTACCTCGACTCGCTGACGCCCCCTTCCGAGCGCCAGGAAATCCGATCGCCCGGAGAGAATGGGTTTTCAGTCCGAATCTCCACAACGGGGGCAATCAGTTTTTATTATCTATATAGGCACCAGGGCGCGAAGGGGCGGTTGCAAATTGGTCCCTACCCCGACATGAAACTGGCCACGGCCAGAGGGCTGTACGAAACCGCCCACGAAAACCGGCTGGCCAACCGGTGGCCGTTGCTGCCGGAGTCGGAAGCGCAACCGGAACCGGAACCCGTAGATCCCCCAGCCCCGGGAAAAACCGTGGCCAAAATGTGGCGTGCCTACCTGAAAGAGAAGGTCCGTGAACGGAAGCACTATTGCAAGAGCCAAAAGCCGCCCTTGCCCTCGTCGAGGTGACCCGCCAGGATATTACCGAAGTGTTAGACCGTAGCAGGGACCGGGGAGCCCTCACCGCAGCCCATGCCACGTTCAGAATACTGCGGCCGCTGTTCGCCTTTGGCGTCGGCAACGGTATGCACGGCATCGAGAACAGTGTTTGCTTTATGATGAAGGTCAGAGGTAAACCAGGCGCCTGCCGGCGCTACCTGAGCCCGGCTGAAATCAAGGACTTGTGGGAGGCGTTGGACCACAGCGGCCGTATGCACTGGAGCACGGCCGCGTCTCTGAAGCTGCTGCTGCTGACCGGCCAGCGCTGCGAACAAGTTGCGGAAATGCCCCTAGACGAAATCAAGGGCGAGTGGTGGTGTTTACCCCCTGAGCGCACCAAGATCGCAGTGCCTCAGCGCATGTACCTCGTACCCATGGCCCTTGAGGTGCTGAGGCTGGACGAGCCGCGCAAATGGGCCTTCCCGCAAAAGAAAAATCCGGCCAAAAGCATCGCCTACAACACTATGACCCAGGCCGCAAGACGCCTCAGCGACGGGGAAGATACGACTTTCGATAAGAAGCGCTGGGAACACCCGCCCTTTACGCCACGTGATCTACGCCGCACCGTCTCCACACACATGCAGGAACTCGGCATTGACGACCGGATAATTGATGCGGTCCAGCATCACGTCGCAAAAGGGGTGCGGGACAACTACAACCAATACCGGTTCGATAGGGAGAAGCGCGAGGCCATCCTGCTATGGGAAGCCCGGCTGAAAGACATACTTGCCTCTGAGTACGATGCAGAGGGCCGGGCCATTAGTGGCCCCCTTGCGGAGGAAGAGGCTATCGGACTACCAACGTAAAATCGACAGGCCAACGCAAACCGTTGGTATAGGTAGCATCGAAGAGGACGAGGGTGGCCAAGTGGTCGCCCTTTTCCAGACCCAGCCCCCGAGAACCAGCGTCACTTTCTCGCTGCTATCCCAGCCAATCTCCGTGCCGTAGCTGGTACCGTCGAATCAGCACCGCCACCTGGGTCAGATTGGTCGAGTTGGTATTTGTCAGATTCCCGCTGGCATCGTCCTGCAGCTGCAACTCGGCCTTATTGTCCTAGCCGTTAAAAACCATTTCTCGAAACATCTAGCCCTCCGGCAGAATCCGCCGGGCGGTGGTGCTGTGAACTGTCCGAGAAAGAACTCGGCCCAGGCCGTGAGCTGCCCGCCGCTGAGCGCGCCAGAGCCTGACTGAGGTGCGATCCAGGCTAACCCCTTGTATCTCCCACGAACCGCTGATGGCAAAGCTCTCGGAGCTGACGGCGGAGATTATCGAGCAGCGCCGGGACCAGGGCTGGCTGATTCGGATCGGCCTGGCGGTGATAATCGTCGCGCTGGCGGCGATTTTTCAGGCCGGCGAGATCAAGGCCACGGTGGAGCGCAATCTATCATAGCCCGCACAACCTTAGATGAGCTTGGTGCGGGCTATGATATAGTAGGTGGGGAGACTGATCATGGCACGTCTTATACTTTTTCCGAAGAAGTATCCGACGACACCTGAGCGGTTGTACGATGGGACCAGCCGGCCGGGCGAGTTCTCAACCTGGAGCCCTCCAGCCGAGTATAAGTCTACCGATTCCAAGGCGCCCTGCCCGTTGAAAAAGCCCTCAGAGACCGACCCTACTCTCAAGTAAGCCTGGTTCAAGTAGGCGATATTTCCAGCGACTGGGCAGATTGTCGTCGGCCACTGAATCCGTAATAAAAATGGAGTCAATAATGCCCTCACCCGACGGGAAGAAGTCCTTACAAGCCTCTGCGGACAGCTCCAGAACACCACTTGATCGCTGGCTGGTGCGGCTGATAACCGCCGTCGCGGTGGTTGTAGGCGGCAGCGTCTTGTTCCTGATGATCGGTGGCATGTGGGGGCTCGCCTTTCTGGCCTTCGCGGTGGTTCTGTGGCGCTGGGGAGAGGACCACATCCTTCCGTGGATGTTCTTTATTGTTGTGGCGGGTGGGCTGGTGTGGTTGATCGCTAACTTGCTGGGATATTCATTGTAATCGATGGCAGGCATTTCAACTTGCCCGTAATAGAAGCCCCCCCAGCCCAATCAGGCGGCCAGGGTGACTAGCTACATAGCCCCTGCCTTAAAATAGAGGAGGTGCAGGCTGATGCTGCCGCTGATGACGTTAGTTCACAAGAAGAAGGAACGGCTGACGATGATCGAGCAGGCGCTACAGGATCAAGCGCCCAAGACCTATCGGCAGCTGAAAGCAGCCAACAAACTGCCGACGTTTCTGACGGAACACGAAGCGCTGATGATGGAGAGC
The DNA here is from genome assembly GCA_001751225.1 of Desulfuromonadales bacterium C00003107. Taxonomy (GTDB): domain Bacteria; phylum Desulfobacterota; class Desulfuromonadia; order Desulfuromonadales; family Syntrophotaleaceae; genus Syntrophotalea_A. The sequence goes on from MAXT01000199.1 coordinate 13,169, forward strand.
TTCGACCAGGTGATGGACGCAGTGCTGACGGCGATGCAGCAAGTGCAGCGGACGGACAGCCTAGCCCGGATGCAGACCCTAACCGAGAAGCTGAGCCGGGGGTGGCAGGAGACTCTAGCGACGTATCTGGAGTTCAGCGACGAGACCATCGCATAGCGCCATCGATGGCGCTACGGTCACCATGGCCTTATGACCAAAGAGCCTACAGACGACCGACGCCTTTATGGCCACTACCAAGTGAAACGCACCGCAGGGCCATCTTGCCTCTTCGGCTTACAACGAGAACCGCCAAGGAGAAAAGAGCCGGCAGTTCTTGGCCAAGCGCAACGGCCAGATCAAGACAGCCGTGGTGCAGTTGAAGCCGGACCCGCGGGGGATTTTTATACGGTAGGATCGGTGTGGACAGCCAACGAGAGAGACATTAAAAGGAAACGGTTGCTTTGGGGGGTGGAGCGAACCCGCCAAGCGAAGTCCCGACGCGGGTCCCTATTTGCGCTTAGCCCACCTTGAACAGTCGGGGGGTGAACCGCCGAGCGGCAAAGGCCAAAGCTCCATCTGACGAAGGTGGAACCCGGCGCCACAAATAGGGGGGTCGTCGCCGAAGCGCCGTTGCCCGTCCAGGGTACACCAGGTTCCACATTCAGCGTAGCGCCCTTACTGCTGGCCGTCAAGGGCCTTATAGCCGCTAAGCGACAAGGGTCAAAACAACCTTTCCAGAAAAACTATAGCGTAGTCGTTGGCTCAGAGCAAAGAGAGCACCGACGGTATGACCGCAACTGAGCTGGAAGCCGGGAATAGCCTTCTCTGGTCAGCCTGCCCGGCGTACAGGGGCAGGTGGTGGCGACTTAGAGCGAGACGGAAATCCGGCCGACCTTTGACCTTTTTCGGCCGAAAGTAATATAATCGCTATACGCTAAAAGACCATTCAGCAGCTCACCCAGAGGTTTGGCCGTGAAAACACCGAAAAGCTCCTCCGAGACTACAACAGTTCAGGCACCATCGAAGCCCTCACCGAGTCCGAAGGCCGCTACATCGCCTCATTCAAGACGTTTGACTCCCTCCGAGCGCGATTCGCTCAAGAAGGCCATGCGGTCTTGGCGGGAACGGACGGAAAAGGACTTCCCCAATATCAAGTTCGTGTAACCCCCCCCACCGACCCCGAAACCCGCTACCGGCGCAACGGTTCTCTGCAGGGGCTGCACTTCTACCACGGCACTGGCCAAGATTTCAGCCGCTTTAAAATCCCCTCCTGGTTCACCACCCGCACGGACATTGCCAGCATCTACGCCCGCAACAAACAAGCCCCCCAAGTGCGTCCAGTGAACCTGGCAATTGAGAACCCGGTGGAGTTGAGCTTTAACGAGATTAAGGGCTTAACAACCGGCCAGGTGCGGGCCTATCGTAAAGCCGGCCACGATGGGGCGGTGGCCCCGAACAAGGGCGAAACGGTGGTGGTACCCTTTACCACTGCATATTCCGACGGCATCCGACCACCGATTCCGACGCAAAGTGGGCCACCCATTCCGATTTTAAATGACCACCCATTCCGACGGAAAGCAGACCACTGATTCCGAACCAAAGCAGGCCACTTTTTGGGGCCTGTCGGAATCGGTGGATTGGTTTGGTTCGGAATGGGTGGCGACGCTGGATACTCTGGTGTACAACCTCGAAAATTCTATTTTTCAGGAGGTGCACCCTTGGCAAATTCGAGGTTATCCATGCGTAAAATAAAAGAAGTCCTTCGCCTTCATTTCGACGGCGGTCTTGGTCAGCGGACAATCAGTCGCAGTCTCGGGACCTCCCGTACGGCCGTCGGCGACTATCTGCGCCGGGCAGCCAAGGCTGACCTGGGTTGGCCGTTGCCGGAATCGTTAACCGATCAGGACCTGGAGCGGCGATTGTTTCCGCCGCCGCTGTCGATTCCTTC
>MAXT01000200.1 GCA_001751225.1 Desulfuromonadales bacterium C00003107
ATTCCGAAGTGGGCGCTGCCTGCGCTGCTGCGCCGATCACCACCGTATCATTGAGCCAGTTGGCAGTCACTTCCACCGCTCGCTTGGAGGGGTCCGGATTATCAAGATCCAGTCCGGTAAGCAGACCGTCTGATATGTCTATGGAGCTCGTATCACCCTGTGATCCCGTTGTCTCAAAAACGATCTGTGATATGTACCCTGATCCGCTCACACCGTCAGCACCCTCCATATTGGCGGTCACACGAACTCTACCCCCGCCCATCGAGCGCCATACTACCGGCGCCTCTGTTCCCTCTATACTCCCGGGAGTAACATCGGAGACGCTCAGAACGTCCGGATCAAACGTGAGATCGAACTGCCCGGAGTCGAGATCGGAGACGTCCACAATCTCGATTGTCACCTCGAACGTTCCGGACACGGATTTTGGGGCATTGACCTTGACAGTGACGTTGGCTTCCGGTTCCTGTGCTGCTGCACAAGTTGTGGATGCCACAAGCACCAGAAGCGCCACAACTGGTATAACTGATACAACTGATAACATCTTTTTCATGGCAGACCATGGTTCTGTCTTCATAATTTCAACAGTCCTGCACGATTCCGGGTAATAAACATTTTGATCCATGAGATCATGTACCTCCCTCACGCGGAATTGCCATTCTGATCGATCTGTCTCGGATCCAGTATGTCCCTGAGCCCATCACCGAGAAGATTGAACGCCAGAACCGCAATCATTATCGCAAGCCCGGGGAGGATTGTGAGATGCGGTTCCGTTCGTATGTACACGCGCCCGGCATTCAGCATCGCGCCCCACTCTGGTGTCGGAGGCTGCGAACCAAAACCAAGAAAGCTCAGTGCCGCCGCTGAAAGTATCACATAAGCCATGCCGAGCGTCGCCATCACGATCACCGGAGCGACGATGTTCGGAAGTATGTGGCGGGTCATGATGTAACTGTCGCGCGCGCCAAGCGATCTTGCCGACTCCACAAATCCCTGCTCCTTGAGCGACAGTACCGAGCCCCGTGCAACTCTGGCATAGCTCGTCCATTCTATCGCAATCAATGCGATTGCGACGCTTGTAAGCCCCCGCCCGAGCAGACCGGCGATCACCACTGCCAGGAATATGCTGGGAAAAGAGAGGGTGGCGTCAACGAAACGCATGATCATGGTATCGAGGATTCCGCCACGGTATCCGGCGACCACCCCGAGGGTGATTCCGACCGTTGTGGATATACCAACAACAACAATCCCTACCGCAAGCGAGATTCTGGCACCGTAGAGGAGCCTGCTCAGGATGCATCGCCCTAGATGATCCGTTCCGAGCGGATACTTCTGTTCTGTGAACGGCGATATCAGCCTATCTGCGAGACACGCTTTCGTGGGGCTGTTCGGTGACAGCTGGGTCGCAAAAACCGCTAAAAGGCAGATCAACAGAATGATCGTGGCGCCAATCGTCGCCGATCTGCTCTCCTTAAGACGCGTCACGAGATGCACAAACCCACTATCCTGCTGTTTCATAGCGTATCCTCGGATCGATGTACCTGTACGAGATATCGACGATCAGGTTGACCAGAACAAATAGAAGCGTAACGAAGACCATGCAACCCTGGATCATCATATAGTCCCTCATATCTATCGAATCGATGATCAGCCTCCCGAGACCGGGCCAACCAAAGATCGTCTCGACCACAACCGAGCCGTTGAGCAGATAGCCGAAGTTCAAGCCGACCATCGTCACAACAGGGATCAGCGCGTTCTTCAGCGCGTGTTTGCCGATGACTACCCGCTCAGAGACGCCTTTTGCGCGCGCGGTCTGGATGTAGTCCTGCCCGAGCGCCTCAAGCATGCTCGACCTGATCAGCCTCGCAGTGACCGCAGCCGAACCGGTTCCGAGTGTTATGGCTGGCAGTATGATGTGCTCGAGATCGCCGCCGTCCCCGTAACCGGCGACAGGAAGCAGGTCAAGATATATCCCGAAGAGCAGCATGAGCAGGAGTCCCAGCCAGAAGTTGGGCATGGAGACTCCGAGCGATGCACCGACCATGCAGGAGACGTCCAGTGGCGAGTTCTGTTTGATCGCCGAGATGATCCCGAGGGGAATTGCGATAGCGAGTGAAAGGAAGAGGCTTACGACCGAAAGCTTGAATGTGGCTCTGAAAGCCGTCTTTATGTGATTAAAAACCGGTTTCTGGCTCCGATATGAGTATCCGAGATCGCCGTGCAGAAGATTGTTCAGCCATATAAGGTACTGGATGTGTAGCGGTTTGTCAAGCCCCATCTTGTTTCTGAATTTCTCCACTGATTCAGGGTTCACACTACCGTCCGGTCCTGTGCAGAGCGTCTCTGCGGGGTCGCCCGGCGCGAAGTATATGATCGAGAAACTCACAACCGAGACCAGTAGGAGTACCGGGATCAATTGCAATATTCGTTTTAATATATAATCAAGCATCTTTTATCGGTGGTTAATCGGGCACTGTCTAATAATCCAGCGATTTCACCGATTTTAGGATTCGTGACATTCGTTTATTCGTGTAATTCGTGATAAAATCACGAATGCAGACGAATGCCACGAATTGCACGAATCCGGTTGCCACAAAATCTGGGTGTATTTCACCGAAAATTTGATCGTGTCCTTTAATCGATCGGTAATCGATCTTTCGTTCTTTGTTCATCGTTCTCCAGTTTGTTTTCAGTCCGGCGTGAGCGTGGAGGTGTTGGATAAAAAAAATGATACAAGCAAGATGGTGCGCGGTTTGCGCAACCATCCACCATCCTGCTTGATATTCACACGACTGCACTACTATCGCCCGATATACATGTTCTTGGTGATGAAGGTTATCTCGTTTGGATATATCTCGTACCCTATCACCTTTGTGTTGTATCCCACAAGCTCATTCTCGTGGAAGATAAACATCTCAGGGGACTCTTCCACAATTATCTCCTGTGCCTGGTCGTAGTAGCTCTTCCTGACGTCCGGGTTCATGGCAATCCTTGCACTTGCCAGAAGCGAGTTCACCGTATCATTCGAATACCGGTTCCATCCGTTCTCCTTGTATCCGGCTGTCGAGTCGAAGTGGTGGGTCAGGAAGTAGTCGGGGTCTCCGCTCGGCGCAACACCGTACGAGTAGAACGCCAGATCGTACGTGCCATCGGTCATGGCGTCCTTTACAGCGGATGAGCCGGTAAGCTCAAGAGTAACGCCGATTCCGATATCCTCCAGCTGCGTCTCTATCACCTCTACGCTGGGTTGCATCGCAGCCCGGGTCGTGTACGTCATTATGGTGAGCTCGAAGTCCTCTCCGTCGTATTCCCGCTTACCGTCATTGTTGGTATCGGTGATTCCTGCATCGTCGAGAAGCGAGCGCGCTGCTGTCTGGTTATGCAGATATCCATCGAGTTCGTCATTCGCCCACGGGAAGATCGATGGGAATACCCCACTGGCTGACACGCCACCAACGCCTTCCAGCGCCACATCAACAACCTCATCACGGTTGATTGCATAGTTAATAGCCTGCCTCACCCTGATATCGTTGAGAGGTTCCTTTTCGGTGTTAACGAAGAGGAAGTATAGACGTAGTGTCTCCTTAGTAGCAATATCCAGATCAGAATCGCTCACAATCGTGCTCACATCCGGATACGGGATTCCGCGGGACATGTCGCTGTCTCCACTCTGCAGCATCATCGCCCGTGTTGCGCCCTCACTGACGTACGTCAGGGTCACGCTATCGAGCTTGACTCCGCCGCCCCAGTAGTCCAGGTTCCTGACAACCGAGAGGCTTGCTCCGAACTCATTGGTATCATACTTGAAAGGACCTGTGCCCACAGGGTACGTGTCAAGCGTATCGGAAGCGCCCGCATCCGGGCTCACTATGGATACGAGCGGATCGGTCAGGCTCGCTATCGTCGGGGCATACGGCTCAGTTGTTGTGATTGTCACGGTGTGATCATCGTCTGCAGTGACCGATGCGATGTGTGCATACTCGCTGCTTCGCGAATTCGATTCAACAAGGACTCGCTCGAGGGAGTAGACCACAGCGTCTGCGTTGAATGGGGTGCCATCGTGGAATTGGACATCCTCTCTCAGATTGATCTGCCACTCGGTGTCGCTCACCTGCGAATATCCCGTGGCAAGCTCGGGTGTGAGTTCCATCTCATCGTTGTACTTGAATAGCGTCTCATAGATGCCAGCCTTCCTCACATACCAGCCATTCCATCCATTCGCCGGATCAAGTGTCTCGTCCTTAGGTCCGAATATCATCACCGTGTTCAGGTGTCCGCCAGGGAACGGCACACGTTCAAGGATGACCAACTCGATGCAGGTCACATCCAGCATGTTTACGTCATCGTCCTGATTCGCGTCGGCTGATGCGACAATGGGGTCGTATTCGAGGATCATGCGCTCGACCTTGGTCACATCCTGCATGTTGATTGCCATATCTTCGTTTGCGTCTCCGAAGAGTTCTGCGCAAACAGACGGTATCGATGCCAGAAGCATCGCGCCCACAATCAAACCAATAACTCCGTATCGTATATCTCTATTCATATATTACCTCCTTTGTTCTGCTATCATTCGTCTGTTTGACCCAAACGACAGGTGAACGATCGGGTCAAACCAGCGATGGAACTGTTCGAGTCTCGAACCGAGATCTGATACTTACTGCGGCAGTTGCGCGTATCGCGCGTATCGTTGCGCTTTTGTTGTCAGATCGTCTCAGTTACGTACCGCTGTTGTAATTCATCGATTACAGGATTTGACATATATGAATACTACTTAAGGCTTTCGTATTATGGAACGTGTGGAGTATCTATTAT
>MAXT01000201.1:0-9561 GCA_001751225.1 Desulfuromonadales bacterium C00003107
ACGCTGCCCTGGAAGCCGGCGAGACCGAATTCGAAGTTCTCTCGTCAGGTCATCACGATATCGGTGGACCACTCTGGAGCGCTGACGGAAAGCCCCTGAAGTTCACGGTCAAAAACCCCGGCCAGCGAGTCGGAGCTTTTGGCCTTGCAGGTACCGAAATCATCATCAACGGCCCTGCGCCAGCCGACGTCGGCTGGCGTAACGCCGGCGCCACTCTGGTCCTCAAGGGCGACGGCGGCGATACCACCGGTCACTGCGCCGCCAGCGGACAGATCTATGTCGCCGGCCGCGCCGGCACCCGTACCGGCTCCCTGATGAAACACGACCCGGCCCATAATCCGCCGGAAATGTGGATTCTAAAGAACACCGGCTCCTTCTCCTTCGAATTCATGGGCGGCGGCATCGCTGTCGTGTGCGGTGTCGACAGCGAGCAGTTCGAATCGGTGCTCGGTGATCGCGGCTGCGTCGGCATGGTCGGCGGCACCATCTATGTACGTGGGCCGGTCAAAGGCCTGTCCAGCGACGTCTGGATGCTTGAACTTGACGAAGGAGATAGGCAGTTCCTGACCGACAACATGCCTGTATTCCTTGGCAAAATTGAAAAAAACCAGCTATTGAGCGAGCTGACTGACTTCTCTCAATGGAAAAAGATCGTTGCCAAGACCTATGAGGAACGTCAGGCGATCGAGCGCATCTCGATGCGTGAATTTCGCCTAGGGAAATGGGTCGAGGGCGGCATTTTCGGCGACGTGGTCACAGACGACTACGATGAGGTAGCCGGCTTTGTCAACGCTGGTGACCTTCGGCTGAAGATTCCTCACTGGCAGAACAAGTCGTTTTCCGCCCCCTGTCAGGCGGCCTGTCCGACGGGCATTCCGACCCAGGATCGCATCGCTCTGCTGCGCGAAGGCAAGACCAAAGAAGCTTTGGAGTTGGTTCTGCGCTACTCTCCTTTCCCGGCCAGTGTCTGTGGCCAGGTCTGCCCCAACCTGTGTATGGACGCCTGCAGCCGGCGCTCCCTTGACCATCCGGTCGCCATGCAAGAACTCGGTCGCCTGTCCCAGGACGCAGAAGCCCCTGAACTGCTGCCCGCCACAGGCAAGAACGTCGCGGTAATCGGCGGCGGCCCAGCTGGCCTTTCTGCTGCCTGGCAGCTCGGCCTACGCGGCCACAGCGTCACTATCTATGAAGGCGATGAGGAAGTCGGCGGCAAGCTGCGGCAGGCCATCCCCAGCGAACGTCTTCCTCGCGAGGTACTGGCAAGCGAGGTCAACCGTATCAAGCAGATCGGCGTTAAAATTCTGACCGGTCAGCAAATCGTGAAGGGCAACTTTGAAGCCATTCGCGACGGATCCGATGCGGTAGTTATCGCCAGCGGTGCACACAACCCGGTAGTTATCCCCTTCCCCGGCCACGAAAGACTGGTCAAGGGACTGGACTTCCTCAAAGAAGTCAACGCCGGCAAGAAGCCCAAAGTCGGCCGTCGGGTGGTAGTTATCGGTGCCGGTAATGCCGGCATGGACGTGGCCATCGGCGCTTACTCCATGGGCGCCCAGCAGGTTACCGCTATCGACGTGCAGCGACCTGCCGCTTATCAAAAAGAAATCGACCATTTTGATGCCCTCGGCGGCCAGATTCAGTGGCCAGTCTTTACCGAACGCATCACCGCAGAGGGTCTGCACACCAAAGACGGTCGCCTGATTGAAGCCGACACCGTCATCATCTCCATCGGCGAACGGCCCGACTTGTCCTACGTGCCCCGCGAGTGGCTCACCGACCGCGGCATGATGGATGTAGACGGTTGCTGGCAGGCCAAACTGGCCCCTGGCGTTTTCGCCCTCGGCGATACCATTCAGCCCGGTCTTCTGACCCACGCCATCGGCAACGGCCAGGAAGTCTCCGAATACATCGATGACTACTTGAACGGTCTCGAACTGGTCGCCAAGCACAAGCCTGAGATGATTCCTCAGTGGAAGCTAAGCAAGGAGTCATTCCAAGCCCGTAACCGTGGCCGCTTCCAGATCATGGACGCCTGCGAAGAGGTTCACCGCTGCATCAGCTGCGGCACCTGTCGCGACTGCTCCATGTGCCTGGAAAGCTGTCCTGAAGGGGCTATCGCCCGCAAGGAGAGCCTCGACGGCTCCTTTGAGTACGTATCCGACAAGCAATACTGCATCGGCTGCGGGATCTGCGCCGGCATTTGCCCCTGCGGCGTATGGGCCATGGAAAAAGTTATCGCCTAAACCGATAGCGACATAACAACCTGCACCAACAAAAGCGGCGGAACCGATCGGTTCCGCCGCTTTTTTATTCTGCACCCAATGTCTGGTCAGAGCTTCACTAACGAATAAAATTCGTAAAGGCTTTGGACTCTCTCTCCGGAGCTTCGACCGTGTCTTTGCCGTTTTCAACCAACTTCATCAGGTAGGCCATATTCTTCCCCAGCACCCGCATGATCTGTACACCCTCTGCGTCTTGTGTTACTTCCCCCGGACGGGTTCCATGAATCACATTCCAGTAATTGGATGTCGGTATCAACATCTCTGCGTAACACAAAAAATTGTTTAGTTGGTCAAATGTAGGCAGGCCTCCGGAGCGCCGCACTGCAACCACTGCTGCGCCGACCTTGTGGCGTAGCATACTGTTATTGAAGCCAGCCACATAGAAGGCCCGATCTAGAAATGATTTCATGGCGCCGCCTATTGCCGAGAAATGAACAGGCGAGCCTAAAATAATTCCATCGGCGTGCTTCATTTTTTCAATCCAGTCATTGACGTCATCACCCGGCAACACACACCGTTCATTTCTATTTTTTATGCACTGGTTGCAAGCGGTGCAGCCCCTGATCGCTTGATTTCCTACCTGTACAATTTCAGTTTCAATACCTTCTATTATCAGTTCAGCAGCAACCATGCTTATCGCCTGAAAGGTGTTTCCTTCTTTGTTGGGGCTGCCGTTAAAAGCGATCATCTTCATAAATATTTTCTCCTGTTGGTGGATAGCCCTAAAGGGCGCTCTTTACGTTAATTATCACTTGAGCTGTATTCAGCCATATGCTCTCGAACATCAAGTACGCACTTTTTTGATACGTAGTACCCTTTTAGGTACGCACAGCAAAAGCTAGGAGCTGAGATGCAAAAAAATCAGTCGACACCGGAACCCATGATATATCGTGACAAAGAATACAAGTGCGGCATCGATGTCACTCTGGCGGTGGTCGGAGGGAAATACAAGGCCTCTATTCTCTGGCACTTGGCACAGGATGTCATGCGCTTTTCCGCGTTGCAGCGGCAATTTTCCAGCATAACTCGCAAAATGTTGACACAGTAACTGCGAGAGCTTGAGGCCGACGGATTAGTGTACCGTGAGGTCTTCCCACAGGTGCCGCCTAAGGTTGAATATTCTCTGACTGTGAAGGGAAGAAGTATCTACCCCATCCTTGAAAAAATGTGCGAATGGGGCCAGATCTTTTTACAAAATTAAGTATGGCACCCCACTGTCATTATACAAGGCACCGGAGATGGCTATCGTATAAAACTACTCGTTCGATTTATTGCGATACTCTCACAATAAAAAGGCCCGCCTGGTAACAGGTCGGGCCTTTCTCTTAATCCAGGGCTTACAGGAATTTTTACTAGCTTGGTTCAGATCATCGGGCAAAGGTCGCGAAACAATCCCTGAGATATTTTCTCATAAATTAATCATCGCCTTCCTACTACAAAAGCCCCCATACATATGAACCCTTCAAGAAGTGCAGTCCCCCAACGGCTTCTCTCAGTGGCCTTCAACTAATAACGATTCGTAGAGATTGACCGTATGGTTCTTGATCCGGCGTAAGGCGATCGCGGTATCGCTAAAGATAAGAGACGACAGAGCGCTGCAGGAGCCGGTCTTCATTCGAACGAGGTGGGCATCACGAATGACGTCGGCCAAATCGTTGAGCCGTCCGGCTTCCTTCCGCACGTCGATCATGCTGCCGCTACCCTCGCTTTGAAGAAGCTTCGCCGCCTGGGTGTAAAAAGCAAAGACTTCGGTGTGGAAACTTTTCAGGTTTTCCCAGGCATCTTCGCTAAAATCGAGTTCGTTCTTTTCAAGCCGGTTCAAATAGGAGCTGACGGAGGTCGCATAGTCAGTAATCGATTCAAGTTCGTCAGCAGCTCGAATGTAAGCATAAGCCCGATCCGTTTGTTCCAGGCTGGCCTGGCCGGCCTGCATCAGGGAGACGGTGAAGGTTGTGATTTCTTTCTGCATGATATCCGTCTCTTCTTCTATCGCTTTGATTTTCTGGAAAAAACGCTTCCGCCCCTTAAGGTCGGACTGCAGCTGACTGCCGACATCGCGCAGGGCTTCGTGGACGTCACCCTGCATCCGTCTGAGTTCCTCGTGAACCATCGAAACGCCCATGGCCACCGGCATGCTGCCGGGCGGGCCGAAATACTTGAATGGTCCTTTTCCCGCCGCTCCAGTCTCCGGTATGATTTTTATGACTAACTTTTCCAGGTACTGTAGAAAGGGCAACATAAGAAGGGTCGCCGAAATATTGAAAAAGGAGTGGCCGAAGGCAATATGGGCGGCAACGTAGGGCCGACTCCCTTGACTGTTAACGTAATTGGCCGCGCCGGGGACAAGGTTCTCGACCAGCTCGATGAAGGGGGTAAAGAGCGAGATGATGATGAGGACGCCAACGACGTTGAACACGCTGTGGGCCATGGCGGCCCGCCTTGCGGTAACGGTGCTGCCGATGGCCGCGAGCTGGGCGGTGATCGTCGTGCCAATATTCTCCCCCAGGACCAGGGCAACAGCGGTCTGCATCGGTATGGCGCCGGTCGAGGCGAGGGCTATGGTGATGCCAAGCATCGCCGAACTGCTCTGGATGATCACAGTCATCAGACAGCCGATGGCGGCACAGCCGAGAAGGCTCGGCAGCGATTGAGCATCGAGAAGGAGCATCAGGTTCCTGAAGCCCTCGGCATTACGCAGCGGCTTGAACGCCCCGCTCATGATCTCCAGGCCGAAAAAGATCATCCCCAGGGCGACCAGGACCTTGGCGATTCCCGAAATACGCTCATTTTTTACAAACAGCATCGGGAAGATGCCGATGCCGACCAGCAGCAGGCCGAACTTGCCGATATGGACGGCAAGAATCCAGCCGGTGATGGTGGTGCCGATGTTGGCACCCAAAATGACTCCGATCGCCTGACTAAGCTGCATCAGGCCGGCGTTGGTCATTCCGACGACCATAACAGTGGTGATCGACGAGGATTGGACGAAGGCGGTAACGCTCAGACCAGCCAGTACCGCTAAGAAACGATTGGTGGTGACACAAGAGATCGCTCTCTGGATCAGCCCGCCCGAAAGTATCTGCAGACTTTCCGACAGGTATTTCATCCCGAGAATGAAAAGCCCAAGCCCGCCCAGGACAGTGTAGCCCATCTTAAAAGGTTCAATCATTTCTAAATCTCTAAAGTAGGGGTTTACAGAAGCGCACACTCTCACCAAAAAAATTTACACGCCAGTAATACGATTGACAGCACTTATGCGCAAGTCTTTTCAACATACATTTGTTAAGTTTTCGACCGGACCGCTCGCCGAAGGCATTGGCGCCCCTTTCTCATTTTGCCGGGCTTGTGGGAATTCCTCACTTCTGCCAAAACCCCATTCTCAAAACAGCAGTAAGAAGGATAAACAAAAAACCACCCCTTTACCCTAATCCCCGACCGGGTTAAATTGGACCCGTCTTATTTGTGCTGGTTTCTGAAAATCATCAAGTGGGAATAATGAAAGGAAGAGAAAACCACCTATAATGATGAAGGTGGCTGTTGTTTATGTGGGTCACTTTGGAGTCAGTTTTATAACTCAAGAGTGCCTAGAAGACTAGAGACTAGTCAATCTCCATTCACCGGCCTTGCAATAAGTGCAATGGGATGACACGGAATCTCCATGGTGCGTTAACGGATAAGGAGCCAATCTTGGCCTCTCTGAACTTTGAAAAGGAAAAAGATTCCTTCCGGAAATTCTACGACAGCAACTGTAAGCTCTTCGAGAAAGCTAAGAAGGCCTATATACGCATCATCAGTTCGTCACTCAAAGGGACTGATATCGGCGAGGTGACAAAAATCGAAGGACGGGTCAAGGACAAAGAGGAGTGCCTTAAGAAATTTAACCGAAAATATCAAAGCAAACTCGAAGCGGATGAACATCCATACGAGATCAAAGACTACCTTTCCGACTTGATCGGTATCCGTATCATCTGCCTCTATGAGGACCAGATTGAAATGGTATCCGAGGTATTGAAGCAACGCTTCAAGATTATCGACGTCACCGACAAGATCTCAGCCGTTGAGAGTACCGAGGATTCGTTTGGCTACAAAGGCCTGCACATGGATCTTGCCCTAAACGATCAGATGAGCTCCCTGCCGAAATACCAGCAGTATGCCGACTATCCCTTCGAAGTGCAGATCAGGTCTTTGATACAAGATGCCTGGAGTGTACTGGACCACAAAATCAAATACAAAAAATCGATCCCCAATGACCTTAAACGCAGGATCAATGTTCTCTCCGCCCTGTTTGAGTTGGCCGACCGTGAGTTCAAAGAGATCCGCAACTCCACCACGGAGCTCATCCAGCAAGCCACGGTGGCTCCGATCAGCGATCCCCTTGATGACAGCAGGGAGACGGCGGGCCAGTCTTCAACGGCAGTCAGCGAAAAAACCGTCAATGCTTTTAGCTTTCTGCGTGTCGCGGGACATTTTTTCAGGGATTTCGAATTCGAAGACTATAAAGTTGACGACTTCGTCCAGGACATTCTGAAGCTGCACAGTGGCTTTCAAAAGTCGGATCTACATAAAAGCTTGAATCAGAAGCTGAAAACCATCAGAGATTATAGCGATTACTTCATGGCAAAAAACCCGGACAACACCTTCAGTCCCTACACCTCGATCCGGCACTGCCTGTATCTCTACGACCCGGAAACCTTCAGTCGGATTTTATCCAAGGGGCCAAAAAATCGCTTTGAAGGATGGCTGAGAGCATACCTGGAGGACGATGCCTAATTCACCACCTGAAGGGGCAGTGCATCGTCACGCTTATTTTAGACGATCTCAATTCACCGCCCAAGTCATCCCATAAATCACGATACTACCAGAGCAAAAAAGCCCGACGGGAAACGCATCAGGCATTTCTCGTAAGTCAGGATTTTTAGTAACCCTCAATTTCCCCATCTTTAAAGTCGCTCCAAAATCCGAAACAACTTTTCATCCATCTTATCCTTGACCTTTGTTGCTCGACTTGACTACATTGGATTTGTTTTATTTTTGATGATTTTCTGGATGTAAACGAGTTGGCTCCACGAATGAAAAGTGATCAGCAAATGAAAATCCCTCCACTACAACGGTTTGTCTGCGGTTTTTTTGCGACACTTGGGTTGCTCGCATTGCTTGCGTCACTTATGGAGGAATCTAATCCATGGAAGTTTCAAATTAGCGTAAGTCTCTTCGTGTTGTTTGCTGGGCATTTGGGAGTTAGAGGAAATATCCCAAAGTGGATGCAGGTAAGCAAAAAATGAGCAACCAGAGGTTGGGGGAGATGGCTAACGACGCGGCTCACCCGTAACATTGGGGCTTAATATCATGAAAATAGGCAATTGTAAGGCATGAAAGAATATTTTCTTATAATCCTTTCATTTGCGATTGGAATTTATTACATCAACTTCCTGCGAGCCTATGACACACACGAAAAAGAGCCTATCAATAAAATGGTTCTTGTTACTCTATTCGGTGGCGCCTGCTCGGTTGGCATTTCATTGCTACTTTATAGATACTTACATGGTTTAGGTATAAATGATCTCAGGAACTCATTTGGGGCACTTTTCGTCATTGGCCCCATAGAAGAGTTTGCGAAACTCATAGCTCTCTTCCTGTCCATAATTTTTATTCGAAAAGAACTAAATGAGCCTACCGATGGCCTGATCTACATGAGTTGTGTTGCTCTGGGGTTCTCTTTAATTGAGAATTACTTCTATGCGGTACACAGCTCAGCGCCCTTCCAAACGATGGCTTTGAGACTCACAATTGCGACCCCCATGCACATCAGTTTTAGTATATTTATGGGGCTAGCATTTTTCTCCATCGTGATAAATAAGTCCGGTTGGATTCTTTTGGGGGCTTCACTTATTTATGCAATATTGATTCATGGCCTTTATGATCTCATAATTTTCAACGGGTTCTTTATTGTCGTACTGATTATAGTTGTAAAAATGGCTCATTCCTGGACCTTGTCACTGCTAGGGTACTCAACCGCCGTTTCACCTCACAGGACCTCCCTAAAAGACTTTATTGAAAACTACAAAAAACCTGAGAAAGAGAAAGGTCTAGAGTGTCTGCATTGTGGTGACAAGCACAACAAGCTAACTTTCAAGCTGGGAAGAATAATTATTCAAAAATGCAATAGCTGCTCTTTCTATGTCACTACTCGGGATTCGCTTTTCAAAATTTTTCATCACTTTGGCTCATCGTTTAAAAACCTCTCGTATTATTACGGTTCAGCAGGTGGGGGCCAGAGCAGACTATCAACATTGCATGAAGCAAATCTTGTTTCCGACCAGAAGAAAATTGCATATTTCAACCTAGCCGACCTAAGTGAGGCATTGGATAAATTTACCATTACAGCAGTTAAAACAATGCCATCATTCATTCGCTCTACAATAAGTCCACCGGAAACAATAGTTGCGATAATTGAGTTAGCAGAAGAAAATGAGAATAGCCACCGCCCATCAAGCATAGAGCATAACCATAGCACCTTTTCCAAAGAGGCATTCTTTCGATTTCTTCTCTATCCCCTGGATGACCCTAAAACACCAAAATCCATACACATACCTACAAACAAAGGCCCCATATGGAACTGGGGGGCCTTTATTGTCCCTGAGTTCTGGTTTTTGTGGCATGAGATATGGGGTGCTTTCTTTTTGCTTATAATTGCTGAAGGCTTGTTTATTAGAACGCTATTCTTAGCTATAGGGAGTTATGCTTTCCCAGTCGGAGCAATTGCCATAAGAATTTTTGCTGCTTTATGGGGGCACCGTATCTACTATTTTAGGAATGGTCACTGGCTGAATAGCCCTAACATGACTCGTTGAGGCTGTATAAAAATATTGTCCGAAAAATCACGATTTCTAAAACACAGAAACCCCGTCCAGATCGCCAGGCGGGGTTTTCTCGCTTTGCAGGATTTTTAAGAAGCGCTGAAAGATATCCCACAATCAGCAAGCAATCATTGTGAACAAAAAATAAGACGCCTCCCATATTCTTGGGAAAAGTTTTCCCATGTCGCCGGCGGCTCTATAATCGAGGAATTCTAGACTGGAAAATTCCCCTAGAAAGAAGCCAATGCTGGGAAGGGGAAAACTTCTGGCACAAAGGTAATGAACTTCAAAGTTTAAACGTAAGAATTTGACGCTAAACTTAATTCAAAGCTGTTCCGAATCCAAAGAGGGAATTCCCACAGGAGGTGATAAATGCCACGTCGGATTGCTTACAGAATTGATCAAGTCCAAAAGTTGCTGTA
>MAXT01000201.1:9571-9818 GCA_001751225.1 Desulfuromonadales bacterium C00003107
CATCTCGCCTGATTGGTGGTAAGTTCAGCCGATCGACACGACCGACTCTTCCGTGAATGTGCTTTGTTCTATAACCCACTCATGGAAGTCAGCCATATCTAGATAGTGTCCATCCGGAAACTCTAAGCCATCGTAATTACGTTAGAATTCAGCATTTTGGCCTTGTGTTTTCACTGCTCCTTTGGCATTCTGTATTTGTAACTTATTGAAATCACTGGATTGTCAATGTCTGCAGGAGGTCTTGTGC
>MAXT01000202.1 GCA_001751225.1 Desulfuromonadales bacterium C00003107
GCTCTTTATCGACCACCGCGGCTCTGGCGATCAGTGTTTTTGTCGCGGTGCCCTGGTGGGGGATTCGGCGTCGGGGGTGGGGTGGCTTTTTCGGGATGTATATCAAGCCCTCTGTCTTCATGCTGCCCTTTAACATTCTCGGCGAACTGTCCCGAACCTTGGCTCTGGCGGTGCGCCTCTTCGGCAATATCATGAGCGGCAGTATGATTGCCGGCATTTTGTTGACGGTCACGCCGTTGTTCTTTCCGGTGGTCATGCAACTTCTCGGGCTGATTACCGGCGTTATTCAAGCCTATATTTTTGCCATTCTGGCGGCGGTCTATATCGCGGCCGCAGCCAAGGTGCAACTGGTTCGGGAAGATGACGGACAAGGAGGTTTACATGGATAGTCTCGGATGGGTGGCCGTTGCCTCAATTATCTCGGCCGGACTGTGTATCGCTATCGGCGCCATCGGCCCGGCTCTCGGTGAAGGGCGAGCTTTGGCTCAGGCCTTAAGCGCCCTAGCTCAGCAACCCGATGAAGCCAATACCATCACCCGCACCCTGTTTGTCGGGTTGGCGATGGTCGAATCGACGGCCATCTATTGTTTTGTCGTGGCCATGATCCTGATTTTCGCCAACCCCTTCTGGCAGCATTTTATCGCCCAGTCGGCGGGAGGCTAGACGATGCTCATCGACTGGTTTACCGTCGCAGCCCAGACGGTCAACTTTCTGCTGCTGATCTGGCTGTTAAAACGGTTTCTTTACGGGCCGATTCTGCAGGCTATGGAGCGGCGCGAGGCCCGCATCGAAGGTCGGCTGCAGGAGGCTCGCCTGGAGCATGAGGTCGCTAGAGAAGAGGCCGCCGAATATCAGCGCCTGAATCGGGAGATGGAAGAAAGGCGGACGGACAGTCTGCGCCAGGTAGCCGAAGAAGCTGGGCAGCACCGTCAGCAATTGATCGACCAGGGACGAGCCGAGGCCTCCGCATTGGCAGAAGCCTGGAAGGCCGCGGTCTGCCGAGACAGGCAGCTGTTCATGTCCGATTTGAAAAAGCGCATCGGCAGCGAAGTCTTGCAGATCGCCCGTAAATCCCTCAACGATCTGACCGGTTGCGATCTGGCTACGCTGTTAGCGGAGCGTTTTGTCGCCCGTTTCGCCACTCTGGACCAGGAGCAGCAGTCGAGTTGTCGCACGGCGGCGGAAACCTCTGGGGTTCTGGTGCGAAGCGCGGTAACCCTGGAGGATCCCATCCGTAGCCGTCTTGAAGCCGGCCTGCAACCGCTAGTTGGCCCAGATGCGGAGATCAGCTATTGCATCGCCGACGATATGTCTCTTGGTATCGAATTAATTCTCGGCGGATTGAAGCTGTCCTGGGGGGTGGATAGCTACTTTGCCGAACTGGAGCGGCAGATCGACCTGCAGCTAGAAGAGGTTGACGGGACTGGGGAAGGGGGCGGGAGGAGTTTATGAGCGGTTTCAGCGGCTTGCTGGACGAAACCCTCGGAGTTTTGCGCCGGACCATGACCACTATGGAGCCGCAGCTGCTGCTGCAGCAGGTCGGACGGCTTTCCTATGTCGGACGGGGCATCGCCCGGGTTCGAGGCTTGCAAAGGGTTCGCAGCGAAGAGCTGCTGGCTTTTCCCGGTGGCGTACTGGGGCTGGCCTTTGACCTCGACTGTCGGGAGATCGGGGTGGCCATGCTCGGTGATTATAGCGCCTTGCAAGCAGGTGATGAGGTGGTCAGCACCGACCGGGTTCTGGATGTGGCGGTGGGCGAGGGGCTCCTTGGCCGGGTGGTTGATCCGACGGGCCAGGCTCGGGACGGGGGCGGGCCGGTTCCCTATCATGAGCGGCGGCCGCTGGAGCGACCGGCCCCGGCTATCATGGAGCGGCTGCCGGTAACCGAACCGCTGATGACCGGTATCAAGGTGGTCGACGCCCTGGTCCCCATTGGTCGCGGTCAGCGCGAATTGATTCTCGGTGACCGGCAGACCGGTAAGACGACCCTGGCCGTTGACACCATCCTCAACCAGCACGACAAAGGGGTATTGTGTGTCTATTGTGCCATTGGCCAGCGGGCATCCAGTGTCGCTTCGGTGGTGGCACAGTTACGGGAACGGGGGGCGATGGATTACACCACGGTGGTCGTCGCCGAAGGGGATGATCCGCCGGGCCAGCAGTACATTGCTCCCTATGCCGCCACCACCATTGGCGAATATTTTATGGAACAGGGGCGGGATGTGCTGGTGGTCTATGACGATCTGACCCGCCATGCCCGGGCCTACCGTGAATTGTCCCTGTTGTTGCGCCGCCCCCCCGGTCGGGAAGCCTTTCCTGGCGATATCTTCTATATCCATTCGCGACTGCTGGAACGGGCCACCCGGCTAAAGGAGCAATTTGGCGGCGGCTCCCTGACCGCTTTACCGATTAT
Organism: Desulfuromonadales bacterium C00003107; assembly: GCA_001751225.1. Lineage (GTDB taxonomy): Bacteria > Desulfobacterota > Desulfuromonadia > Desulfuromonadales > Syntrophotaleaceae > Syntrophotalea_A. The sequence goes on from MAXT01000202.1 coordinate 2,414, forward strand.
TGAAACCGAAGCGCAGAATCTTGCCGCCTATATTCCCACCAACCTGATTTCCATCACCGACGGTCAGATCTATTTGTCCCCCGGTCTGTTTCAGAAGGGGCTGCTACCAGCCGTCGATATCACCCGTTCGGTCTCCCGAGTCGGCGGCAAGGCTCAACTGCCTGCTTATCGCGCCGTGGTCGGTGATCTGCGCCTGGCCTATGCCCAGTTCACCGAACTGGAAGCCTTTGCTCGTTTCGGCACTCGCCTCGACGATGCGACTAGCCAGCTGCTGAATCGCGGTCGGAGGGTACGGGCCGTACTCAAACAGGGTCAGTGTGCGCCGCGTACAGCCGTCGAGCAGGTGATGGTTCTGCATGCAGTCAATTGTGGTCTGTTCGACGACATCGGCGAAGGGGACATGGCCCGGGCCGAGAATCGGGTTTGCGAAGCGCTGGTGTTGCTGCCGGAGATCACCTCCAGAATAGAGGGGGGCGAAAAACTCGTTGAAGATGATTTGCAGGTACTTCAGCAAGCTGCCGCCGAGGCGCTGAAGGAAGCACCATGAGCCAGGCCCTGCTGGAACTGCAGCGACGTATTCGCAGCGCCGACGACCTGTATACCGTAGTGCGCACCATGAAGACTATGGCTGCGGTCAATATCCATCAGTACGAACGATCGCTGCGCTCTCTGGACGATTATTATCGGACCGTAGAAATGGGCTTGCAGGCCGTTTTGCGTGATCGGCCGCTGGTTGGGTCGATTAAACGGCCCCGCCAGACGGTGTTGCTGGTCTTCGGCTCGGATCAGGGTATGGTCGGGCGTTTTAACGAATTGCTGCTCGATGGGGTCGAAGGGGTTTATCGACAGGTGCGCCAGGAGGGTGGCTGTTGCCTAGTCTGGGCGGTCGGCGAAAAGGCTGCCGCAGGGCTCGCCCCGCGGCTCCAGGAGGCGCAGGAATTCTTTCGGTTACCCTCTTCGGCCCAGGCGATCACCGGAGCTGTACAGCAGGTGTTGCTCCGTTTCGAGGCCTGGCGAAGCCAGCACGGTGAAACCCGTCTGCAGCTGTTTCATAATGCTCCGGCCACAGCCACCCATTATGAACAGCTGCAGGTTGATTTGCTGCCTCCCGACGATGAGTGGTTGGCCACCATGAGCGGCCGACGGTGGCCGGGGTGCTGCCTGCCTCTCTACTCCCCGCCCTGGCAGCCCCTGTTTGCCGCTCTGATCGCCGAGTATCTGTTCGTCTCTTTGTTTCGGGCCTTTGCCGCGTCCCTGGCCTCGGAGAACGCAGCTCGCTTGGCGGCCATGCAGCGAGCCGAAAAAAACATCGAAGAAATGTGCACTGTCTTTCGCGCTGATTATCATACCCTGCGCCAGAACAGCGTGACTGAAGAACTGTTCGATGTGATTGCCGGCTTTGAGGCCCTGGTCGATGCCCAGGATGATAGCGAGTTGTGAATTTGCGCGGCTTATAAAAGCCGACCTATAAACCAAACAAAAAACAAAACCGACGGGTCGCGTCCCGCCAGACGCCTTCCTTTTTATCCAAGCGGCAACAAAAAGGAAGCAAAAAGTGCCTTGCCACTGCGTGGAGCATACCGTCACGCAGGTAAGGAGGTGGCTAATAACCCTAGAGTCATCCCACACGGCAGCAATTTCTTTGAGCGGCCCCTCTTCCGACAGTTGGTTGCTGAAACTCTCGGTCCGTTTCTCTTTCCAGCAGTGATCGAAGAGGCTGTTGGGTTTAAAACCAACAATGCATCTGCAATGCCGATACGCCACCCTCTGTCGTTCCCGTTGGATGGGTGACTAACTTTCGGCATGAGATACCTCCTTGTAAGAATAAGGCCCCGGCTATTGCCGGGGCCTTATCGTGTCGGTGGTCTGTTTTATGGATACCCTTCAGGAGGGGGTGACAAGGGAAGCAAGTCAGAATCAGAGCGTGCCGCCGGGCGGCCGATAGGAGAAATCGCGAAAACTGACGCGAAAGAAGAGACTATAGAGGACCGGCACCAGACCCAGGGTCAGAATGGTCGCGAACAGCAGGCCAAAAATGATGGAGATCGCCATCGGTTCCCACATGGGTCCCCCACTAAACCATAGGGGCATCAGGCCGCCCATGGTGGTCGCCGTGGTGAGCAGAATCGGTCGCAGTCGGCGCTGGGCCGATTCAATGATCGCCGTGGCCGGATCCTGACCGTTCTTGTCGATCTCGATATTGATGCGATCGATAAGCACGATGGCGTTGTTGATGACGATCCCGCACAGGGCGATGATGCCTAGCAGGGTCATGAAGCCAAAGTAAGAACCGGTAACCAGCAGGCCGAAGGTGACCCCAATCATACCTAAGGGGATGGTCAACAGGATGATTAGTGGCCTGCGCAGCGAATTGAATTGACCCACCAGCAGCAGTAGGATGAGTAAGGCAGTCAAGGGCAGGTTGACCGCGATCGAGGTGTTGGCTTTACCGGAGGTTTCGATCTCCCCGCCGAGTTGGTATTTGTCGCCAAAGGGCCAGCTTTCACTCTTCTCTTTTAGCCAGGCCTCGATTTGTTGGCCGATGGCGATGGCGTTGGCACCGCTGTCGATGTTGGATTGTACAGTGATGGTCCGGACTCGATCGCGACGGATGATTTTACCGGGCTGCCAGGCGAGGTTGATATCAGCCACCTGTTTCAAGGGCACCGATTGCCCCGTATGCTGTACGAAGATGTTGTGGCTTTCCAGTTTGCCGATATCTTTGCGGTCGGCGGCTACGGAGCGCAGAGTGACGGGAATCAGCTCATCCTTTTCGCGATATTCGGTGGTTTGAATGCCGCTCAGGATCGTCTGTAGGGAGATGGCGATGTCGCGGCTGGTGAGGCCGGCCCGCAGAGCTCTCGGCTGGTTGATCTGAACCACCAGTTTTTTAGTGCGTGCGCCCCAGTTATCGGTGATGTTGCGGGTGCCGGGAATCTTGGCCAATCGATCCTTGGTCTGTTGTGCCAGCTCGAAAAGGCGGTCCGTATCCTTACCCGAAAGGCGCACTTCAACGGGGTTATCTATGGGCGGGCCGAGAATCAAGGGGCGAATCTTCGGCGTCAGGTCGGGAAAGTTGTTCAGGCAGTAGGCCTCCAGGCGCGGAATCATTTCTGCCAGGTTGTATTCGCGACTGGTGCCGTTGATGAGCATATAGGTGTATTCGGGGCTAGGCGCCTCGGGTGAGTAGGGCAGCATATAGCGGGGGGCGCCGGAGCCGATATAGCTGACCCAGCTAACCAGACCTTCTTTGTCCTGTTTCGGGTCAGCCATCATTTCCGCTTGCATGAAGTTTTCGATCTGCTGCACCACTGCTTCCATGCGTTTCAACGGGGTGCCGACGGGCAGGCGTAGTTCGGCGCTGAAGATCGGCTTGTTGTGGGGCGGAAAAAACATCTTCGGTACAAACCGGAAGCTGGCCATGGCGACCACAAAGACCAGCATTATCGCGGCCAGAGTCATGAACCGGTTGCGTAGCATCAACAGTAAGAAGCCACGATAGCGGCGGTAAAAGGCGGTATTGTAGCCGCTCTTTCCAGAAGAAGGTTTGATGCGGATTAGATAGACGCAAAACAGCGGCGTCATAGTCAGAGACAGAATCCAAGAGCACAGCAAGGTGATGGTGACCACCTTGAATAGTGGTGCGGTGTATTCGCCTGTCGATGACTTGGCCAGGTAGATGGGCAGAAAGGCGGCGGCAGTGGTCAGGGAGGAGGTCAGTAGTGGAATTTTCAGTTCCTGTGCCGACTCGATGGCCGCCTCGACCGCTGATTTGCCTTCGCCCATCAGCACCATGATCGATTCGGACATGACGATGGCATTGTCGACCAACATGCCCAAGGCGATAATCATGGCCGCCAAAGACATCTGGTCGATGCCGATTCCGAGCAGGCCCATCACCAGCAAGGCCATGATCATGGCCATAGGGATCAAGCTGGATACCGCCAAGCCGGTGCGCAGGCCGAGAAACACCAGCATCACCGCCAGCACGATGACCATCGCCTGCAGCAGGTTGGTGACGAACTCATCGACCTTGCGTTTAACATGCTCGGGCTGAAAGGCGACAATGTCGAAATCGACGCCGATGGGGTAGGCCTGGCGAAAGCGTTTCAGAGATAGCTTTACTTCCTCGCCGAGGGCCAGCATGTCGCCGCCTTCCCGCAGGTTGAGGGACAGGGTTAGAGCCGGCTTGCCCTTATAGTGCACACGGCTGGTCGGCGGGTCGATATAGTGGCGGCGAATGTTGACGATATCTTCCAGATAGACGACGTCGTCGCGGCCAGGCAGGGTGATAACGGTGCGCTTGAGATCGGCTACCGAGTCGAAGTTGCCGGTCGGTTCAAGGACGATCTGCTCTCGATCAGTAAAGATTTCACCACCGGGAATGATGATGTTGCGCGCTTCAAGAATACCTTTGAGCTGAAAGGGCGACAGGCCGAGTTCCGCAAGTCGGGCGTTTTGATACTCGACAAAGATCCGTTCCTGCTGGATGCCTTGAATGCTGACTTTGGCGATGTGCGGACTGAGCAGCAGCTCATTGCGGCAGTCGTCGGCAATCTCTTTGAGTTCCGCGTAGCTGAAATCCTCACCGCTGATGGCGACAATGATGCCGAAGATATCACCGAATTCATCGTTGACGAAGGGGCCGACCACTTCGTCGGGCAGTTCGCCGGTGGCCCGGGTAACCTTGCGCCGCAAATCGTCCCAGATGGGCCGCATCTCTTTGTGGCGCTCAAGGATGTTGACCCAGATGATCGAAACGCCCGGCTTCGACTCACTCTCGATATAGTCGATCTGGGGGATTTCCTGAATGACCTTTTCCAGCTTGTCGGTGACCAGCTGCTCCACCCGTTCGGGACTGGCCCCGGGGAAATAGGTCAGTACCTGGGCTACGCGCACCACAAAGCCAGGGTCTTCGGCGCGGGGCAGGGTAGAAAAGTGGAACAGCCCAGCCAGGGCGATGACTAGCAGGGCGACCAGGGTGACCCGGTTCTTTTCAATGGCGGAGCGGGTCAGATTCATGGCCGAACCTCGTTGCTGGCCAGAATCTGTACCTGCTGGCCTTCGTGGATACGGCTGATCCCGGCGGTGACGACCAGATCACTGTCTTGCAGGCCGCTGAGCACTTCCAGGCCGTCCGAAGTCAGTTCACCGACGGTGACCGCCCGCCGATGGATAATCCCCAGACCATCCTTGGCGGATTCGACCACAAAGGCAAAACGTCCTTTACGGTCTTCGCCGATAGCCTCTGGCGCCACTAGAACTGGAGTGTCGTTACCGGTTTTAGGCAAGAGGAAAATAATAGCCGCTGCCATGCCGGGACGGATCTGCCCAGAGCTCTGCTCAAGGCGCACGGTGACTGGAAAAGTTGTTCCTTGGCCGGTGGCCGCGACGCCGACTTCGGTGACCTTGGCTGCAAACGTCCGTTCAGGCAGGGCGTCAAACACAACGCTGACCGGCATCTTCTGATTTATTTTGGTGATGAGACTCTCCGGAACGGTACAGCCGACTTCGGTCAGTTTACCGGAGGTCAGCAGTGCCACCATCTGGCCGGCGGCAACGTTTTCGTTGACCTCAATGGGCACGCTGGCGATGGCACCGGCGCTGGGAGCGGTGAGCCGGGTGTAGCCCCGCTGGGACTGGGCCAGCTCCAGGCGGGTGTTGCTGGCCCGGACCAGCGCTTCGGTCGATTCGCTGGCAGCTCGAGCGGCGTCCAGGTCATTGCGCGAAGCGTTACGGTTTTCGTACAGTCCTCTCACCCGCTCGTAATTGGCTTCGGCGTTACGGGCCTGGGCTCGTGCGTTGGCCAAGGCCGCCTGCGCTTCCTGTACCTGTAGTCGATAGTCGGTGACATCCAGGCGGGCGATCAGTTGACCCTGTTTGACCTTATCCCCAACCTGAACCGCCAATTCTTTCACCGCACCGGGAACACGAAAGCTGAGCCGTGACTCCACACCCGCCTGGGCCATGCCGGAAAAGGTCCGTTTCAGCTGGCTGCTGCCCGGCTTGACCTTCTGGTAACGAATTGGTCGAATCAGCTCCGGTTGTGGAGCAGGTTCACTTCCGCAGGCGAGCAGACATAAAGGCAACAGTAACACCAGCAGGGTGCGGTTTAGCATGTGGTATCTCTCCTTGATGGCCATTATGGCTTGGCGGCCAAAATAAAACCGAAAATCCAGATCGGTCAAATGTGTTTAGCCGGGTCGCGAACCATCCGACAGTTTCTTTATTAAACTCGGCAGCTCAGGGGGCGGCAGTGACGTCCTGACGCCAGAATTCTTCCAGGCGGCCGAACCAGTCTTCCCGTTGTTGAGGGCCAAGGAAAAAGTCGAAACGACCGACGGCACGTTGTGTTTCCATCAGATCGATAAAAAAGTCGTAGACAGAGCTAGCCGCCACGCTGTCGGCGACCAGGGCCGCATTCTGGGCATCAATCAGTTCGATAATCGATACCAGGCCGCGGGAATAGGCATCCGTCACCAGGTCGAGATTCTTACGGGCGGCGGTAGCTCCCTGAGCCGACAGGCGGATGATGGTCTGAGAAGCTCGTGCTCGTTGCAAGGCCGAGCGGATGCGTTGTTCAAAGCGATCGGACAATGCCCGGCGCTCGATGTGCAGCTGTGCCAACTCTTCGTTGGCTTGCTCTAGCTCGGCACTACGGGCACCGCCGGTGAACAGGGGTAGGGCCAGATTGAGGCCGACGCTCCAATCCGTATCGTTGGACTGGGGGATCTCGATGGGCAGGCTGCCTGTGAAGGGAGGGTCAACACCTGCACCTCCTTCGTAGAAATGTTGGCTAAGGCCAGCGCGCAGGGATACTTCAGGGGTCCAAAAAGAACGACGGGCTGCCAGTCGGATACGTTCCTGAGCGTCGATGGCCCGGTCGATACGCTGCAGCTCCGGTATCTCGGCCAGGCCTTCCTGGACCATAAAATCACGATAACGGGCAAAGGCAGTGGGGGTGGCCAGATAGGGTTCGAGTCGTTGATTGGAAACAAGAAACTCAGGAGCACCTAGATCGACTTCTGCTGTGGTGAAGGTCTCCTCTGCTGGACGTTGCAGTAGCCGGTTGAGGTCCAGTTCGGCCAGGGAACGTTGGGTGGCCGCTTGCACGACTGTTTTGCGGTCCCGTGCCAGTTGGCTCTCCCAGCGATAGACTTCAGCAGGCCCACTAAAGCCCACGGTTTGGCGTCGACGGGCCAAATTCAGGTTGGAACGGGTCTCAAGTAGATTATTTTTCTGGATGGTTTGCAGGGTCTTGGCGCGCAGCACAGTGAGATAGCCGGCTGCCGCAGCCTGGACGATGTCGAGTCGCAGTTGGCGGCGTTCCTGCAGCCTGGCCTCCTGCTGTTGCCCCTGCACGTCATAATTAGTCCGCCGTGATTCGGAATAGAGGGACTGTTCCAATACCAGAGATCCGGTCATCGACCGTTCGGTTCGGCTGCCGAAGCTGGCTTCGGCCCGATCTTCATCTATTAGCAAACCGTTGGCGACAGCGGTCAGTTGAGGTAGTAGGGCTGCCCGGGCTTTACGTACCTCGGCTTCACCGGCGGCGATGCGGCGGTCGGATGCTGCAAGGTCGAGATTGATGTTCAGAGCCTCTTTGACGGTTTCAGCCAGAGTCAATTGCCGGGTCGGAACATTGGCTTCTTCGGCTATCAGTTCCGCTTCGATAAGTTGTTCCCAGGTCGGGGAAAACCCAATGGCCCGAGCGGTGCGCATGTTGATACTAACTTTGTCTTCTTGGGAGAAAAAGACCGGCAGCTCGCCAGGGTCTTTGCCCAACAGAATGCTCTGTATAGTCAGGGCGGTACGACGAGCCAGTCGCGGAAAATCCGACTTTGGCGCTGCGCCTGCCAAAATGCCCTGTACTACTTCGCTGTGACCAAAATAGGAAAAGCTTGGCACCCTTCGAGATTTGAGCCCCTCTATCAAAATCTGAAGTTCTGCCTGCGGCAGCCGCAACAGGGGAGTTACATAAACCGCGTCGATATCCTTCGGTAGGGCCGCAAGGGCTGCTTCCGCCGAACTATCGACGGCGATAGCGGTCATTGCGATGCCTTTGCTGGCCAAATTGACAGCCAGTTCATCTGTGAGGGCAGGAATGAAGTCGAGGTAAGGGCGGTTGGTTAACACCGCCAATCGTTGGAATGGCAGAAGTTCTCCGAATGCCTGCATATCCCGGCGGATCGGTGAGGGGGAGGCAAGGTAGCTGAAATTGTGAACTCCACTGGCCGATTGCAGCAGTGGATAATCCTGGATTTCACGGTCGACAGTGAAGGGCGCTACCGTCGGTTTGGGCAGCGGGCCACGGTGGGCCAGGTCGTGGGAGGTCAGGACGCCGATGGCTAACAGCAGATCGACGTCTGGGTCTTGCAATAGTTGGTCGGCTGCCAGTTTAACTCCCGCCATGGTCCAGTCGCTGGTGATGGTTTTGTCGGCAGGAAAGCTGATTGGGAATTCGCCACTGGTCAGGGCGACAACCTCTGTCTTGAACAGTTCCAGTAGCGGCTCGTTTCCGGCCCAGGGGCCATCCATGATTACACCGATACGCAGAGGAGCGGCTGCAGCCGGAAGGGCCATAAGTAGCAGGGTCAGTAGCCAGACTGCCAGGCAGATCATGCGACCCGGATGAGTCAAAAGGTTCGGCGCGGCCGTATTGCGCATCGGGAGGCTGGCCATGGTGAGCTGTCCTTTCAAGGGGTCTCTGGCGGGGCTGCAGGAAAAAGCCCTGCCGACGTCTGGACCCAATATGAATTTAATAAGATGCATTTGCAAAAACATATAGGATGGCTAAGCAAAGATTTCGTCCTACAAGGCCTGGTGTTTTTTTAGGGGTGAAGGCATACATCTCGTATGTCGAGGTCCTGAAAAAAACGCCGTAACGCCGTAGAGCGGACTTTTTGCGACGCCATCAATAAAAAGAATCAGTGCAGAGCCTTTTCCATCAATTCCAGAAACTGTTTAAACTCGCCATCGGTTAGCCGCCGATGGATACCGTCCACGTATTCGCGTCGTGAGTCCTCGTAGGCTTCGGCAATCTGTTTCCCGGATTCCGTCAGGTAGATAAAAAACCCCCGCCGGTCATTGGTCGACTGTTTCTTGTAGACATAGCCCTGATCGATCAACTTGTGGATAATTGAGGTGACGGCCGGTTTGCTGAGTTTCAGGGCCTGGGC
>MAXT01000203.1 GCA_001751225.1 Desulfuromonadales bacterium C00003107
CGACAGCTGTGGTGGCAGTCGTGCTGTTTTGCGGCCCCTTGTTCGCCAAAAATCCCCCAAACAGTTCTGAAGCAGTCCAGGCCAATCCCGCTGCGCAAAAGCAGTTGTCGGAACCCGCCATCCATGGCGCGAGGAACCTGGCATTGACAGAGGAAGAACGGGCCTGGCTGCAAGCCCATCCGGTGATTCGGGTGATGCATGATCCCGCCTGGGCGCCCGTCGAATTTGCCGACGCCCAGGAAAATCCCTCCGGCATTACTGAAGACTACCTGCGGCTGGTGGAACAGCGACTGGGGATCACCTTTGAGCGGGTGGGCGGTCTGAGCTGGCAGGAAGCGATGGCCCGCTTACAGCGCCGCGACCTCGACATGACCATCTGTCTCTCCGCAACCGCCGAGCGCAGCAAATTTCTCACCTTCACCAGACCCTACCTGAACATTCCCAGCGTTATCCTGGCCCGGGAAGCCGTCACCTATATCGGCGACATGCAAGAACTCGCGGGGCATAAGGTCGCCGTCGTCGAGGGTTACCCCCTGGTCGAGTGGTTATCCCGGGATTTCCCAGGCATCGACCTGGTCAAGGTAAAGACTGTGGAGGAAGGGCTGCGCCGGCTGCAACAGGGGGAAGTTTCCTGTTTTGTCGACAACCTGCTGGTCATGGGCTATTACCTGGCCAAGCTTAAGATTGCTGATCTCAAGATCGCCGGGACGACCCCCTACGAATACGCGCAATCCATGGCGGTCCGAAAGGACTGGTCCATCCTCGCCGGCATTCTGCAGAAGGCTCTGGATTCCATCTCCCCGGCGGAACGCGCTGCGATCTACCATAAATGGGTACCCAGCCGTTATGACTTCGGCTTCGACTACCGCCTGGTCTGGCGGATACTGGCCCTCTTCGCGGTAGCCTTGGCAGGTCTGATTTTCTGGATCCGGAAACTCATCAAGGAGATACAACAGCGCAAGCGGGCGGAAATGGAACTGGCCGACGCCCACAAACTGCTACAGACCATCCTCAATACGACGCCGATGAGGATCTTTTGGAAGAACCGGGAATCGCGCTACCTGGGCTGCAACCTAGCTTTTTCCCGGGATGCGGGAACAGAGCGACCTGAAGAGCTGATCGGAAAGGACGATTATCAGTTGCAATGGCAGGAACAAGCCGAAAAGTTCCGAGCCGACGACCAGCGGGTTATCGATACCGGTGTACCCAAGCTCGCTTACGAGGAAAAACTACGCGGCCCGAAGGGAGATCTCCTCTGGACTCGTACCTCCAAAGTCCCGCTCTGCAACGAGCAGCAGGAAATCATCGGCATGCTGGGCATCTACGAAGACATCACCGAGCGCAAGCAGCTCAAGGCTCAACTCATCCAAGCGCAAAAGATGGAAGCTATCGGCCAGCTAGCTGGCGGGGTCGCCCATGACTTCAATAACAAGCTGGGGGTTATCCTGGGCTATGCGGAACTGGCTCTCATGCATACCGCACCGGACCAGCCAACCTTTCAGCAACTACAGGAAATTCACAAAGCGGCGGAAAGCTCCGCCGGCCTCACTCGGCAGCTGCTAGCCTTTGCCCGCCAACAGCCGGCAACGCCGAAGGTGCTGGACCTGAATCAGAATATCGATGACATGCTGCAGATGCTGCGGCGCCTGATCGGTGAGGACATCGAATTGGACTGGAACCCGGGGACCAACCTCTGGCCGGTCAAGGTCGATCCCACCCAGATCGACCAGTTGTTGGCCAACCTGAGCGTCAATGCCCGCGACGCCATAAGCAGCAGCGGCAGACTGACCATCGAGACGGCAAACACCTCTATCGGTCCCGCAGATCGTGCGGCCCACCCCTACTGTGTGCCCGGCAATTATGTATCGTTCACGGTAACCGACAACGGCTGCGGCATGGACGAAGCAACTCAAAACAAAATTTTCGAACCCTTCTTCACCACCAAGGAAGTGGGCAAGGGCACCGGACTGGGGCTGGCCACCGTGTTCGGCATCATCAAGCAAAACCAGGGCTTCATCAACGTCTACAGTCAACCGGGGCAAGGAACCACCTTCAGGATCTACCTGCCCCGACATACGGGGAATCCCGAACCGACCCAGGCCGACACTCCCACCATTGAAATCGCCATGGGCAACGAAAGCATCCTGCTGGTCGACGATGACCCTTCGATCCGCGACATCGTCAACATGATGCTGGAAACCTCGGGCTACCGGGTCGTTGAAGCCGCCTCCCCCGCAGAGGCCATTGAACTGGCCGAAAAACACTCTGGGGAGATTCGCCTGCTGATCACCGACGTGATAATGCCGGAGATGAACGGACGGGACCTGGCCACCTATCTGGAGCCCCTTCACCCCAACCTCAAGTGCCTGTTCATGTCCGGCTACACCGCTACCGTTATCGCCCAGCACGGAGTATTAGACGAAGATGTCCTGTTTATCCAGAAACCCTTTTCCTTGGACGAATTGAACGGCAAGATACGAATGGCGCTGGGCGCATAATAACCGTAAAAAACCAAAGAGAAGTTTTAGCTTATGGTAGGCAGCCGACAGACAGAAAAGCATTGGGCGTAAGGCGAAGGGAGTTTGGTGAATAATGAAAGGTGGGGCTTATTTGCATTAAAGGGTATCCAGCGGGCTAGCTATGGCATCGATATCCTTGGCCATAACATGGGTATAGATCTCGGTAGTTTTGACGTCGGCGTGGCCCATCAGCTCCTGCAGTACGCGAATGTTGACGCCGTTTTCCAGCAGATGGGTGGCAAAAGAATGGCGAAAGGTGTGACAGCCAACCCGTTTGTGGATTTCAGCGCGAGCCACGGCCGTCTTCACCGCCTTTTGCAACCCCGACTCAAGCACATGATGTCTGCGCACAATACCCGAACGCGGGTCGGTACTCAATTGCTTGCTCGGAAAGACATACTGCCAGCCAAATTCTTTATCCGCACGGGGGTATTTCTTGCCCAGAGCGTTGGGTAGATAGACGCCTCCGTATCCAGCGGCCAGGTCCTGCTCATGAAGGCGCTTAACCCTGGCGACATGCCCCTGCAAAATACTCTTTATCGAAGCGGGGAAAATGGTAGTCCGGTCCTTGCCGCCCTTAGCATCCCGCAAATAGATCAGGTCCCTTTCGAAATCAAGATCCTGCACTCGCAACCGAACACATTCCATTAACCGCAGCCCTCCCCCGTACAAGAGTTGAGCCATCAATAGATGGACGCCAGCCATCTGCACCAGCACCCCTTGAACCTCGGCTTGACTCATCACAACCGGTGGCCGCCGGTGCTTATGTGCCCTGATATGCTCGATTAGCTCTTCGACAGGCTGATCGAGAACCCTTTTGTACAAAAAGACAATAGCATTCAGAGCCTGCCGCTGAGTGGACGCAGATACCTTCCCCTCGACAGCAAGGTGACTCAGAAACGCCTCAATTTCTATTTTTCCCATATCTCTGGGGTGCCGTTTTGCTTCAAAAAAACGAATATAGCGCACGATCCAGTAGCAATAGGTCTGCTCGGTGCGGTAGGCGTAATGGTGGTAACGGAGCACCTGGCGGACCTGATCCATCAATTTCAAGTTAGGATCTGGCTGGAATTTTTGATTGTTTTTCATAAGAATTTTTTATATTATCAGCGGGTGGAAAAATCAAGGAGATTTTTTCCACTTTTACCCCTTAAATATCCCAATAAGTGGAAAATAGTCCATTCTATAGGGGTGATATGACGGAAAATTTTCCACTTATCAACACTGTTAGGCCACATTGAAGGAGAAAGATGAAATGACGAAACTCGTAATGAGATTTGCGATGCCGGTGATGATTGCCCTTCTTGTGGGGTGCGCAAGCACTCAACAATTAACAGATAGAGCATCCGATGAAAGGAGTCTCGCCCCTGCAAGCGTCGTTAGTACCACTTGGGCTGGCACTGATTCAGATGGTGATTACTATGAGTATCAGTTCCAAACAAACGGGAATTTGCACTATAAGTCACCAACAGGATTTTGGAAGAACGGCACGTGGAAACAGAAGAGGAATGAGATATACATGGAAACCAACAATAAGTACACTGAACGTCAAGGGATCATTTCTGGAAACCGTATGGAAGGTCAAGCCTGGAACGCTGAGGGCCGTCGGTGGACTTGGGTGGCGGAAAAGAAGTGATCACTTGGCCTAACGAATAAGGATAGATTGCGCGAGGAACGAGCCGCGATCTTATCCTGTGGTTGAACAAGCCCGGCCGCAATACAGATAAAGCAAATATGTCGGTTTGATTTTTTGGTTGCTAAGGAGTTGATCCTTTATGCACTTTTTTGAAGGCGAGCGAGGGCCTTCACCTACTGAAGAGGCTAAAATATTTGATTCTTGCGGCGGTCATAAGGACTGCAGATCCTCCTCTATTGGGATTGGCGCAAAGCGATGCCGTTTAGGCACACTATCCCGACAGCCATGCCGGTCGTCGGAAGGCCGTAATTAGCATGGCCGCTTTACAACAAGGGCATTTAAACACCGGCCTCGGTCTCAATGGATTCGGTATCAGCA
>MAXT01000204.1 GCA_001751225.1 Desulfuromonadales bacterium C00003107
CCTTAGCGGTGTTGCTTCAGTCCTTCGGTTTCCGCCACGGGTTGCCAGCCGGTTCCGATTTGGTGATGGACGTACGGTTTTTGCCCAACCCCCATTTTGTTCCGGACTTGCGGCCCCAGACCGGTTTGTCTGCACCCGTCAGTGATTATGTCATGTCTCAGGCGGCGACTCAGGAATTCCTCTCTTCTTTTCTGGGAATGCTGAAGTTTTTGCTCCCCCATTACCATCAGGAGGGGAAAAGCTACCTGACCATATCTATCGGTTGCACAGGAGGGCACCATCGGAGTGTGGCCCTTGTGGAGAAACTCTATCAGGAACTGAGTGCTCCTTTTATGACCATGGAAGTCCTTCATCGAGACATTGCCAAAGAGTGATAAAATGATCGGGATTGTCATTGCTACACACGCCAACATGGCCCAGGGGCTGGTCAATGCCGCTGAGATGATATTAGGCTCTTTACCTGGGGTAGAGGCCTTGTCGATTGGGCAGGAAGACGGTCCTGACGACATTCACGCGCGCTTTGCCACCGCCCTTGCCAGGCTCGACCTTGATGGGGAGGGCGTATTGATTTTGACCGATATGTTTGGTGGTACGCCCACCAATATCGGCAGCTCTTTTATGGGTAGCGCCCAGGTCGAAGTGTTGGCCGGGGTGAGCTTGCCCATGTTGCTTAAGGCCTGTAATGCGCGCAGTGGCTCCTCCCTCAAAGATTTGGCTGCTGAGGTTAAGGAGTATGCCTTGAAGAGTATTCTTTTGGTAAGTCAACTGTTGTAGGAACAGGGACCATTGCGTTAACGGGGAGCAGATGGGGATAGTTTTTGTTAGGGTCGATAATCGTTTAATCCACGGCCAGATTCTCGAAGCCTGGGTACCTTCACTTCGAGCAGACTGTATCGTGGTTGCCAATAATCAACTGGCGGAAGTTGCTTTTCAAAAGGTGCTTATGGCAGCGGCGGTGCCCAAAGGAATTAAAGTGGCCATCGGTACCATCGAAGAGATGGTCCAGGTTTTGCGTTCAGAAGCATTGGCCGACCGTCGGGTGTTGTTGCTGTTTGCCAATCCACAGGATGCCTTGCAAGCACATCATTTAGGGGTGCCGTTTGTCGAGCTGAATCTGGGCAATTTGCACGGTGGTAAGAACAAAAAGCGCTTGAGTTGCACGGTGGCGTTGAATGATGACGATATCGAGCAGTTACAGGCTCTTGAGGATGATGGGGTACAGGTTGTTTTACAATGTGTTCCTTCCGATCGGAAAAGACTGTGGTGCAAGTTGACTTGATGACAGGTGAGGCATGTTTCTTCCCGCTTTGGGGGTGACCGTTGCGGTAGCCATATTGTGCGGGCTTGATCGTACGGCCGCTGGGCAATTCATGATATGTCGACCGATTGTCGCCGCTCCTTTGACCGGTTGGTTGTTAGGAGAAGTTAGAATCGGCCTGCAGATCGGCGCCATGCTGGAGCTTCTGTGGCTTGGCCGTCTGCCCGTTGGGGCGGCCATTCCTCCAGATGATAGCCAGGTGGCGGTAGGCTGCACCTTTTTAGCTGTAATCAGCCATGCTCAAACCGGTTTGTCGCCCCAGGCTGTGGCGGTCGCCAGTCTGTTAGTCGGCATGCCCTTTGGCAAAGCAGGACAACTGTTTGATCGCCTAGCCCGGTCGGCGAACGCACGTTTGTTAACCATGGCTGAGTTGGCTCTTGATAGCGGGCGGTTCGACGGTCTGGACAATTTCCATCTGCGCGGCATCTGGCATTTTGCCGCGGCCTCTTTGGCGACCTTGACCGTCGTTGTCGGGGGAGGCATGCTTTGTCTACCTCTGTTTTTTAAATATCTCAACGGCCCTTTAGTCTCTGCGGCGCCCTGGGTTTATCTGCTTTTTCCACTGGTTGGGATCGGTTCCCTGCTCAGCGGCCTGAGAGTCCCCCGTGCAGCGTTGCTGTTTGTCGGGTCCTTTATTTGCGGGCTGCTTGTTCTGGCCTTGCGATGAGAGGCTACTGACCCATGAAGCTGCCACGCTCCATTTTGCTGCAGGTGTTGTTCAGGTCCTTTCTGTTGCAGGCCAGTTGGAATTATGAACAGATGCAGAGTCTCGGCCTGATTTACGCCCTGAGCCCCGCTTTTCGTCGTTACTACTCTGGTGCTGCCTTGCTGGCTGCCTACCGTCGCCATTTGGAATATTTCAATACCCATCCTTATCTGGCGACCACGGTAATTGGTGCCGTTTTGAAACTGGAAGAGCAGGCGCAGCACGACATGGACCCAGGGTTTACGATCAGTGAATTCAAGTCCGCTCTGGTGGCCCCGTGTGCCGCTATGGGGGATGCCTTTTTCTGGGGGGCAATCCGTCCCGTTTCCGCCGTGGTAGCACTGCTTTGGGCTTTTCACGGCTCTTTGTGGGGTCCGGTTCTATTTATAGCCCTATTTAATTTACCCCATGTCTGGTTTCGGGTGCAGGGGCTGATCAAGGGCTACGGCGGTGGAGTGCGAGTCGTCTCCACCTTGCAACGCTGGCATCTATCCGACAGGGCTATCTACCTCAAACAGGCGTTGGTTGTACTGCTTGGTCTCTTTGCTGCCGTTATCGGTGCCGCCGCGACGGACCATGTGGATGGAGGGATCGCCTGGGGATTATGTGCTGCGCCGCTGATATTTGGAATGTGCGCCTTGATGAGGCGACGAGGTTCGCCGTTATTTGTGATTCTAATATCATCGTTGCTATTGCTGGGTTGGTTTCAGCTGTATTGATCGAAGGGTTGTACAATGGAAAAGAAGTGCTTCACCATAATTAATCGTTTAGGGCTGCATGCCAGGGCCGCTGCCCAACTGGTTCAGACGGCCAATCAATTCTGCTCCGATGTGGTCATTGTCAAAGAGGGTGAAGAGGTTAATGGTAAAAGTATCATGGGGATTCTGATGCTCGCGGCAGCTCAGGGCTCGGAAATTGTGGTGCAGATCACTGGAGACGATGCTGATCGGGCTATCGAGGCCATCGGCAAACTGATTGAGGACGGCTTTGGAGAAGAATAAGCGCACAATCGTAGAAGATATCACCCTGTTTGGTATCGGTGCTTCCCCCGGTATCGCCATTGGGGCTGGCTATGTGCTTGATCGCACTCGAATCAAGCCGGTCGAACGCACGATTGCCGCTCGTGAGGTCGAGGAGGAAATTCGCGCCTTTAGGGATGCGGTGGGTGTCTCAAAGAAACAGCTCGAGGACGTCAAGCGCGGGGTTGCAGATCGCCGCCTCGCCGAGCATCTGCATATCATCGATACTCATCTGTTGATCTTGGAAGACCAGTTGCTGGTCGATGATTCCATTGCTCTGATCGAAAACGAATTGATTAATGCGGAAGGGGCGCTTAAGCGCACCCTGGATAAGTTTCGCGCTGTCTTTGATGCCATCGAGGACGAATACCTGCGTGAACGTCGCTCAGATATCGATTCCATCGGTGAGCGGTTACTGCGCAATTTGATTGGCGAAGATCAACAGTCGCTGGTTGAGCTCGAACGTAAGTCGATTATTGTTGCACATGATCTCTCGCCGGCCGATACCATGCAGATGGATAAGAAACGGGTGATCGGTTTTATTACCGATGTTGGGGGTCGCACTGCCCACACCGCGATTCTGGCCCGTTCCCTAGGTATCCCAGCCGTGGTTGGACTGGAGTCGGCCACGGCTCTAGTGCGTGAGGGATTGCCGGTTATTATTGACGGCACCTCTGGAACCGTCATCCTCAATCCTTCTAAAGCAACCTTCAAGGAATATCTGGAGAAAAAGCAGCTATACGAATATCTTGAGCAAGAACTGCTCAGCTATCGTGAGCTGGCTGCCGTGACCCTGGATGGCCATAGTATCACTTTGCGTGGTAACGTTGAGTTGGCCGAAGAGGTTGATTTAGCTCTACGTGAAGGCGCTAAAGGGGTAGGACTGTATCGTACTGAATTCCTCTTTATGAACCGGGCGCGTATCCCAGAGGAAGAGGAACAGTATCAGGCTTATCGTGAGGTCGTAGAGCGTATGGCCCCACATCCTGTTACCATTCGGACCCTCGATGTTGGTGGCGATAAGCTGGTGTCCGATATCGACCTTTCCGAGGAGGCTAACCCGGCTCTGGGTTTACGGGCAATCCGCTTCTCCCTGCAAGAAGGGAAACTTTTTAATACCCAGTTGCGGGCTATTTTAAGAGCCTCTGCCCATGGCAAGGTTCGAATTCTGTTTCCTATGATTACCGGTCTGGCGGAGATTAGATGCTGTAAGGATCGCCTCGAAAAGGTCAAGATGGCACTGGACCTTGATGGACATGCCTTTGATGCGGATATTCAGATTGGCATCATGATCGAGACACCCTCTGCAGTTCTGATTGCTGAACTGCTGGCCCAGGAAGTTGAATTCTTATCGGTCGGCACCAACGACCTGATTCAGTATTGCCTTGCCATTGATCGTGGCAATGAACACGTGGCCTATTTATATGAGCCTCTGCATCCTGCTGTGTTAAGAGCGCTGCAGATGGTCTGCCGTGCCGGTAAAAGTGCTGGCATTGAAGTGGGTATTTGCGGTGAAATGGCCGCCGAGCCCCTGTATGCGTTGGTACTGCTTGGACTAGGCTTCGACGAACTATCGATGAATGCCCCCTATCTTCCGCGGGTCAAGCGCATCATACGTCAGGTCCGACGAACTGAGGCGGTGGAACTGGTGACCGAACTGCTGCAGTTCGGTACCGCACCGGAAGTTGCCCGGCGTCTTAAGGGGGAAATGCAGCAGCGTTACCCGGGGGTTTTTGCCGACCAGCAAGCCCACCAGACAAAAGCTGATTCTTGACTTTTGTCCCCTGCTCGATTTAAAATCCCACGTTTTTAATCATATATACTACTTATAGGAGGCATAATCTCCATGGCTATGACTGACTTTCTTTTTACTTCTGAATCTGTAAGTGAAGGACATCCCGATAAGGTTGCCGATCAGATTTCGGATAGTATTCTCGATGCTATTATCGCTCAGGATCCACAGTGTCGTGTCGCTTGCGAGACGATGGTCACCACCGGTATGGCCGTGGTAGCCGGGGAAATTACGACTACCGCCAAGGTAGATTATCCGGGCGTAGTGCGGCAGGCCATCAAAGATATCGGCTATAACGATTCGGCCATGGGTTTCGACTGGGAAACTTGTGCTGTATTAACCTCCCTCGACTGCCAATCTCCCGATATCGCCCAGGGGGTAACTGAAGGTCAAGGGATGTTTAAGGAACAGGGGGCCGGTGACCAGGGTCTGATGTTTGGATATGCCTGCGATGAAACCGCTGAACTGATGCCCATGCCCATCACTTATGCGCACCGACTTACCAGTCGCATGGCGGAAGTTCGTAAAAGCGGGTTGCTCACCTTTCTGCGTCCCGACAGTAAATCTCAGGTCTCCATTCAGTATATTAACGACAAGCCGATCCGCGTTGATGCGGTGGTTGTTTCATCTCAGCACGCGCCTGATGTTGCCTACGAAACCCTCCGCGAGGCTCTGATCGAAGAAGTGGTCAAACATGCGATTCCGGCTGAAATGATGGATGAAAATACCAAGTATTTCATCAACCCGACAGGTCGTTTTGTGGTCGGTGGACCGCAGGGAGATTGCGGACTGACCGGTCGCAAAATAATTGTCGACACCTACGGCGGTCAAGGCTCCCACGGTGGTGGAGCCTTTTCCGGCAAAGACCCGTCCAAGGTTGATCGTAGCGCTTCGTATATGGCTCGATATGTGGCTAAAAATGTTGTTGCTGCTGGCCTGGCCAAGAAGTGTGAGGTTCAGTTGGCTTATGCCATAGGTGTGGCAGAGCCGGTTTCGGTCATGATCAATACTTTTGGCACCGGAGTCATTCCGTCCAATGAAATTGCCCGCGTGGTGCAAGAGGAATTCGATATGCGCCCCGCTGCAATTATCACCACCCTGGATCTGCTGCGTCCGATTTATAAGAAGACTGCAGCCTACGGTCATTTTGGCCGAGAGTTGCCCGAATTTACCTGGGAAAGAACAGATCGTATTGAATCCCTGAGGCAGAAGGCCGGGATCTGAGATCAAACAAATTGAGAATAAAAGGCGAGCCATTCGGTTCGCCTTTTTTTTTGCGGTCGACACCTTTGGCATTTTCAGTCATATGCGGCAGGTTTTACCTTCCATGATTCTGTCCATTGTTATACCGATACTCAACGAGGTTGACCAGCTACCCCAGCTCTTCGGCACTCTTGCGGAGCAGGCAGGAATCGCTTTCGAGGTAATCCTGATTGACGGGGGCTCAGCGGATGGCAGCCTGGAGCGGGCTGAAGAACTGGCTGGCAGGGCATCCTTTCCCTGCCGGGTCGGATCTGGCCCACGGGGCCGCGGCCGGCAGCTGAATGAAGGGGTTAAGCTCAGCACCGGAAAATCACTATTGTTCCTTCATGCGGACAGTCAGTTTGGCGATGATATGGCCTTGGCGAAGGCCCTGAAGTGCCTGGAAAAGTCTATTGAAAAGGTTGGTCACTCTCGACTCGCCGGCCATTTCTCCGTTCGGTTTCGATCAGAGAGTTTAACGCCTTCTCTTGGCTTTTATTTTTTGGAGTCCAAGGCTTGCCTCGGTCGACCCGGTTGTATACATGGCGACCAGGGCTATCTGCTACGACGGAGCTTTTTTGACCAGATCGGGCCTTTTGACGAAACCCTCGGATTTCTAGAAGATAACCGCTTGGCTCAGGCGGTGCGACAAGCTGGCGGTTGGTTGTTGCTTCCGGTTATTCTGCAAACTTCAAGTCGACGTTTCGCCCGGGAAGGCTTTCGTCAGCGACAGGCGTTAAATGCACTGATCATGAACCTTGAAGCCATCGGTCGGATCGACTTGTTGAAATCTCTGCCAGGTATCTACCGTCAGCAAAAACGGACCCAAGAATTACAGTTACTGCCGTTTTTCCAAGAACTCGATATGCGCCTGTCACGGCAGTCTCGAGCAGAGCGGTTCCTGTTTTGGTATCATACCGGCCACTACCTTGTCGATAATGCCTGGCAACTGGCTTTCTGGTGGGATGTGCGGCGTGACTTCCGCCGAGGGCTTGAACCTGGAGTTGGCAGAAGCCCTTTGCTCAACTTTTTTGATTGCTACCTGTTTCGAATGATTGATCATTCTGTCGGCTATTGGTTTGCCGGGCTATTGGCCTGGGGCTGGTTTCGATGGAAGCTACTTTGAGTCAGGATGTTTAGTTTTCTGGTTTCAGTTATATTTTGTCAGAATTCGTTAGGAGGGGAGTTGTGGTAAAGTATTAGTTGACTATTTATCGCTCAGGGAAAGGATCGGACTATGAGACGCAAGATATTTTTGTTTGTCGGAATCCTGGCTTTGTTGGTTGGCACCATGCCCGCCTGTACTTCCTACAAAAGCCAGGAAGTTGCCTTTAGGCCACCTACCGCTTATGGCAATATGCAGTTGGTGGCCGGGGCGCAGGTCGCTGCTCAATCTTACGCCGACAGTTCGGCTGCGAAGCAGGCTTTTGGTTTCGATATTCGCTCTGCAGGCCTTCTCCCGGTGCAGGTGATTATAGACAATGGTGGTGACAGTTCTCTGGATGTAGTCCCCGAGCAGACCTTTCTGGTCGATGCCGAGGGTAATTTGTGGAGTTTGCTCGACAGCCGGACGGCTTATCAGCGAGTGGAGAAGAGTTCTGAATATGCTCGTATCGCCAAAGGCAGTGGCAAGGGCTCGCTGTTAGGTGGTGCCGGCGGTGCCGCTATCGGTGCGGCTATCGGTATTCTGACCGGTGATAACGTCGCCTCAGCGGCATTCAAAGGGGCGGCCGTCGGTGCAGCCGGTGGTGCAGTTGTCGGTGGCACACAAGCCAACACCTCGGGTGATGCCAGTCGTCAGATCGGTCGTGATCTGGCCAATAAACAGCTAGTCAATCAAGCGGTGCAGCCTGGGAGCTTGGCCAATGGATTCCTGTTCTTCCCCGGCGAGGCTCCGTCAGCTGCGCAGCTGCGTTTACAGGTACGGGAAACTCAGAGCGGATTAGTACATAAGGTGATGATTCCTTTGCCTTGATACGTCGCTGGGTAGGCTATTATCTGAGCAGTACAGGGAGCGAACCCAGGGTTCGCTCCCTTTTTTCGTCTTGACCTCTTGGGTAGAGCATGTTAGATCAACAAAAGCTGATCTACTATTAAGGGAAAGCAGATAAAGTAATGTTGCAGACTCTTAAGGCGTTGGCCGATCCGACCCGCCTTCGATTATTGGGCATCCTTGCTCACGGTGAATTCACCGTACAGGAATTGACGACCATCCTTGCCATGGGGCAGTCAAGAATCTCTCGCCACTTGCGCATTCTCATCGATGCCGGTGTCGCTTCAGTCAAGCGGCAGGGTACCTGGGGCTATTATCGTTTGGATAGGGGCAACAGGCTTTTTGACGAGTTGTGGCGCAATCTGGAACCGCAGCTTGATGACCTTGCTGATTGGCAGATTGATCGGCGAAACCTGATGTCGGCCTTGGAAGAGCGTCGTGGCCGCAGTCAGAGGTTCTTTGAGCAACATGCCACTCAATGGGACCAGCTAGTCCGGGAGTTGTTGCCGGTGGCCGATTATCGAAGTCAGCTTTTGCAGCAGGTGCCTCATTGCCAAGTTCTGCTGGAGGTGGGAGGCGGTACCGGTGTCATGCTGCCAGCTTTGGCGGATAGAGCGAGTCGAGTTCTGGCCGTCGATCATTCACCGGCCATGTTAGCCGAGGCTAAGCAACGGGCCGAACAGAAGGGGCTGAGTCAGGTTGAGTTTCGCTTGGGGGAAATGAGCCATTTGCCTCTGTGCAACGCGGAGGTCAACTGGGCGGTTCTCGATATGGTGCTGCACCATGCAGCGCAGCCGGCTTTGGTTCTGCGTGAACTGGCGCGGGTGCTAGATCCTCATGGCGGGGGGACGATTGCCGATCTACAGCGTCATGACCAAGAGTGGGTGCGAAGCGGGCTGGCCGATCAGTGGCTCGGCTTTGATATCGCAGAGCTGGAAGACTGGTTTTTCGGGGCCGGGTTTGGCAAACCCGTATTTAATTTTGTTTCAGCGCCAGGGCAAGAACAGGACGTAGTTTTGTGTTCGGCACGAAAAAGAGCCGGTTGAGTAACTATTTTGAACTTTGAATTCAATGAATAAAGCTTTTCACACCATCACATTTCAATAAGGAGTATTTTAATATGACGAACACCGTCGCCACCGACTACCTGATCAAAGATATCGCCCTGGCTGATTGGGGCCGCAAGGAAATCCGCATTGCCGAAGCTGAAATGCCGGGGTTGATGGCATTGCGTAATGAATTTGGCGCCCAGAAACCACTGGCTGGGGCTCGCATTACCGGTTCTTTGCACATGACTATTCAGACTGCGGTTTTGATTGAGACTCTGGTCGAACTCGGCGCTGATGTCCGCTGGGCCAGCTGCAATATCTACTCGACCCAGGATCATGCTGCCGCTGCCATTGCCGCTGCTGGCGTTCCCGTTTTTGCCTTTAAGGGGGAGACGCTAGAGGAGTACTGGCGTTATACCAAGGCAGCACTTAGCCATCCTGACGGACCGAACCTGATTGTCGATGACGGCGGCGATGCCACCATGCTGGTGCACCGTGGTGTCGAGCGGGAAATAGAGTTCGAAAAATCCGGGCAGTTGCCAGCCGTTTCGGCGGATAATAAGGAAATTGCCATCGTCGACCAGTTGCTTAATGAAACCCTTGAAGAGGACCCTTCTCTCTGGCGTCGTATGGCCAAAGGGCTCAAAGGAGTCAGTGAAGAGACCACCACCGGAGTCCATCGTCTCTATCAGATGGCTCGTGAAGGCAGCTTGATGTTTCCTGCTTTTAACGTTAACGATTCGGTAACCAAAAGCAAGTTCGACAACCTCTATGGCTGCCGTGAGTCTCTTCTCGATGGCATCAAGCGAGCGACTGATGTCATGGTGGCAGGCAAAAAGTGCGTTGTGCTTGGGTATGGGGATGTTGGCAAGGGTTGTGCTCAGGCCTTTCGCGGCATGGGCGCCATGGTCTTCGTCACCGAGATTGATCCCATCTGTGCCTTGCAGGCCGCCATGGAGGGTTTCCCCGTAGTGAAGATGGAAGATGCCTGCGCTTTTGGCGATATTTTTGTCACCACTACCGGTAATGTTGATGTCATTACGCGTAGCCATATGGATCGCATGAAAAACGAGGCGATCGTCAGTAATATTGGCCACTTTGATTCTGAAATTCAGGTTGATGCAGTTTATGACGATCCCAACCTGGTGGTTCATGAAATCAAGCCTCAGGTTGATCAGGTCGAGTGGCCTGATGGCAAGCGAGTGACAATCCTGGCTCGTGGTCGCCTGGTCAATCTCGGCTGCGCCACCGGGCACCCATCCTTCGTCATGTCCGCTTCCTTTACCAATCAAGTACTGGCTCAGATTGAATTGTGGATCAATACTGATCACTATGAAAACCAGGTTTATGTATTGCCCAAGCATTTGGATGAAAAAGTTGCTCGCTTGCATCTGGGTAAGCTGGAGGTGCAGTTGACGGAGATGACTACTAAGCAAGCTGAATACCTCGGTGTTGAGGTGACAGGCCCCTACAAGCCTGATCATTATCGCTATTAAGTTCCTTTTTCGATTCGTTTGCCACCGTTAGCTGCCATCGCCGCCCTGCTAGATTGTGCGAATGCACAGTGCTTAACAAGGGTTTCAACTGCAGAAAATTACGGAATGGCACGTGGCGATCATTCGGTAAGGGAGTACAATCATAGGACATAAGATCTGATCGTAACGGGTATGCGAATCAGGTCTGAAACCTCCATCTTTTGGCGCGTTGTCCTTCCCTCCTGAGCAACGCGCCTTTTTTTGTGCCTGGTCTTTTGTTTTGAAGCTCTTGGCCGGGCGAAGTTTGGGTTTTTTCGGTAGACATGTCTTCCAATTAGGGGCTTTTCAGGGGCACTGTGGATATGAGCAGGTGAAGAGGCAACAACTGCACCTTGCCCTGCCCTCTACGAGTCGCTATAATCCCCCGCATTGCATTCGTGATTAAGGAGTTATTGTTATGTTTCGTGAAGAAAAAGAGGCCTTAAAGAAACTCCAGATCAAGCTCGATGAGCTGAGGGGGTATCTTTGAACTGCCGGCCAAAAAAGAACGTATCGCTGAGCTAGAGGCAGAGATTGCTCGTCCAGGCTTCTGGGATCAGGGAGACAAAGCCCAGGATTTGCTTAAAGAACGGACTGGGCTGGGGAAGGTGGTAGAGAAGTGGGAGAAAGCAGCTGCTGAACTAGAGGATCTACAGGTTCTGGTGGAGTTGGGAGAAGAGGGCGAAGATCAGGAGTCCCTCGATGAGGTGCGAGGGCTGTTGCCGGGTTTGGCTCAGCGGGTGGATAAGATGGAATTTGCCCGTATGTTGTCCGGCGAGTACGACGCCAACAACGCTATTTTCAGTATCAACGCTGGCGCCGGTGGGCTCGAGGCTCAGGATTGGGCCGATATGCTGCTGCGCATGTATCTGCGGTTTTTTGAAAAGAAGGGCTACAAATCGAACATCACCGACTATCAGCCCGCCGAAGAAGGTGGAATCAAGAGCGTAACCGTGACCGTAGAAGGGGACTATGCCTACGGCTGGCTGCGTTCAGAGATCGGTATTCATCGATTGGTGCGAATTTCGCCCTTCGATTCCAATGCGCGGCGACATACGTCTTTTAGTTCCGTCTTCGTGTTTCCCGAACTGCCCGACGAAATTGAAGTTGAAATCAACGAAAAAGACCTCAAAGTCGACACCTATCGCGCCAGCGGTGCAGGCGGCCAGCATGTCAACAAAACCGATTCGGCTATTCGTATTACCCATGTTCCTACAAATACCGTGGTGGCCTGTCAGAACGAGCGTTCCCAACACAAAAACCGGGCCACAGCCTTAAAACAGCTCAAGGCACGACTCTTCGAGTTGGAGCAGCGCAAGAAGGCTGAAGAGGCCTCGGCCATTGCTGGCGATAAGATGGAGATCGGTTGGGGCAGTCAAATTCGTTCTTATGTGTTGCACCCCTATCGCATGGTCAAGGACCATCGTACCGGTTTTGAAGTGGGCAATGCCGATGCGGTTTTGGACGGCGATCTCGATGGCTTCATCGAGGCTTATCTGCTCAGTGGTAAATAGCCACGTCCCCGATGACTTGCCTCGGGGGATATGATCTTTTTGAGCTGCTCGAAACACCCGTGCAGAGACCGGAAGAGGCAGTCAAAACGGGCTTTTCCCTTGACTTGGTCAGGGCCATTGTTTAAGGTGCCTTGTTTTGGGTCTGGGATAGAAAGGGCTTTGAATTCATGGAAGAACTGAACGATATATTGTTGCAACGCCGGGCCAAAGTTGATGAATTTCGCGAGCAGGGGATTGACCCTTTTGCCAACGATTTTGTCGTCAGTCACAACGCGGCCCAGGTCAGGGAGGCGCACGCCGAGCACGATGCTGCCGCGTTGGAAAGTTGCGAGCAGGATTATGCTGTGGCCGGGCGGATCATGGCCCGTCGTGATTTCGGCAAGGCCGCATTTATTCAGATTCAGGATCGTACCGGCAGGCTGCAGGTCTTTGTCCGCCGGGATGAGATTGGGGATGAAACCTTTCAACACTTTCGTAAGCTGGATATCGGCGACATCGTTGGTGTGACTGGGCGGATGTTTCGTACTAAAACTAACGAACTGTCGCTGCGGGCTGCTTCCCTGCGGTTGTTGACCAAGTCGTTGCAGGTATTACCTGAAAAATGGCATGGTCTGACCGATGTAGAGACCCGCTACCGCCAGCGCTACCTTGATATGATCGTCAATCCGCAGGTGCGCGACACGTTTCAGAAACGCAGCCGCATTATCAGTTTGATCCGTGACTACATGGTGCAGAACGATTTTCTTGAGGTGGAAACCCCGATGATGCAGCCGGTAGCTGGCGGGGCCACGGCCAAGCCTTTCGTTACCCACCACAATACCCTGAAGATGGATCTCTTTTTACGCATCGCTCCAGAACTCTATCTGAAAAGATTGGTGGTCGGCGGCTTTGAACGGGTTTTTGAGATCAATCGCAATTTTCGTAACGAAGGGATTTCTATTCAGCACAATCCCGAATTTACCATGATCGAGTTCTACCAGGCTTATGCCACTTACCACACCCTGATGGATTTTACCGAGAAGCTGATCTGTCATGTGGCACAAGAGGTGGTCGGTAATCTGGTCATCCCCTACGGTGGCAAGGAAGTAGATCTGACGGCCCCCTGGGATCGGTTGACATTGAAGGAATCGATTGTCAAGTACGGGGGTATTGAGCCAGCTCTGTTGGAGGATAAAGCCCAAGCCCTTGGCTACGCACGTAGCCTCGGTCTCGAACTTGACGATAAAATCGGTCACGGTAAATTGCTTACTGAGATCTTCGATGAGGTGGTGGAACCTAAGTTATGGAACCCGACCTTCATTACTGAATATCCTACCGAGGTTTCTCCTCTGTCGCGGAAAAACGATGCTAATCCTGAGGTCGTCGATCGTTTTGAACTCTTTATTGTTGGGCGAGAACTGGCCAATGCTTTTTCCGAGCTAAACGATCCCATTGACCAGAAAGAACGCTTCATCGGCCAGTTAGCTGAAAAAGAGGCTGGCGACGAAGAGGCTCACGCCATGGACGAGGACTACATTCGTGCTTTGGAGTATGGCCTTCCGCCTACCGCCGGTGAAGGGATCGGTATCGATCGGCTGGTCATGCTGTTGACCGATTCCGCCTCGATTCGGGATGTCATCCTTTTTCCCCAGTTGCGGCCCGAAAGCAAGTAACAGTCATACTAAGGTTCACGGCAAGATCGGAGTAGGGTTCACTGCCACGCTCCAGTTGTCATATCAAACGGAGTTCTATGGGCTACGAATGGTTCGTCAGTCTGCGCTATCTGCGTGCCAAGCGTAAGCAGACCTTCATATCGGTCATTTCCTTTATCTCCATCGCCGGGGTAACCTTGGGTGTTGCTGCGCTGATTGTCGTGTTGGCGGTCATGACCGGCTTTCATGATGGCGTTCGGAAGCAGATTCTGGGAAATGTTCCCCATGTGCTGGTTCAAAGACAGGGGGGGAATATTCCCGCCTATCAAGAGCTGGTGGCTGAACTTCGCCAAGCGTCACCCGACATTCTGGCTGTGACGCCTTATGTCGCCAAGGAAGCAATGCTGCTCGCCAAACGTAATGTGGCGGCTGTAAATGTGAAGGGTCTTCCGCGGGGACACAAGGTTTTTCAACAGACTTTTCTGACTGCCGCTGGCAACGAAGTGGAGCAAGCCCTGTTTGCCGAGGGGGAAGGGTCCCCTGGTTTGGTGATCGGTCTCGACACCGCGGCAACCCTCGGTGTGACCGTCGGCGACACGGTCAATGTCATTCCTCCCATGTTTACCATTACTCCCTTTGGCCTGATCCCAAAGATGAAGCCTTTCCGGGTGGTCGGTATCGTCAGCCAACGGGGTGGATTTCTCGATACCTATTATGCCTATATCCCTCTGTCTGTTGCACAGAACTTTTTTGACGCCGCTAATCAGGCCAGCGGTATCGAAGTTGAGGTTGCTTCCTACGATAAGGCCACGCCTTTAGCGGGGCAGTTGCGCAGCCGGTTGACTTTTCCTCTGGTTATACGCTCCTGGGAGGATCTATTCGGTTCGTTTCTGTCCGCCCTTAAGCTGGAAAAGCTCGGTTTATTTATTGTGCTGGCCATCATTGTACTGGTGGCTGCCTTTAATATTGCCACCACGCTGATCATGGTGGTCATGGAAAAGCACAAGGATATTGCCATCCTGCGCTCCATGGGCGCGACCTCTCGCAGTATCATGAAGATATTTGTGCTTGAAGGATTGATCATCGGCTTCATGGGAACCGGTCTCGGCACCTTCTTGGGTGTTTTACTGGCCAAGCAGGCCGATCCCATCATCAAGGGGCTCGAAGGTGTCTTGAAGATCAAGATTTTCGATCAAGCAGTGTACGGTATGGATCGTTTTCCTTCGGTGGTTATCCCCGAAGATGTGCTCAAAGTGGTTCTGGTGGCTATGAGCATCTGCCTGTTGGCAACGGTCTATCCAGCCTTTCGCGCCTCGCGCATGGATCCGGGGGAAGCTTTGCGTTATGAATGATTCCCACAAGGAAGCTTTGATCGAGGTTCAGGGGCTCAGCAAGCACTATGTGTGCGGGGAGCGGCGTGTCGAGGTGCTGCGGGACGTCAGTCTGCAGGTCTCTCGTGGTGACCAGGTGGCGCTGGTGGGTGCTTCCGGAGCGGGTAAAACTACCCTGATGCATATCCTTGGCGGATTGGATCGCCCGAGCAGCGGTACAGTGCGCTATCAGCAGCAGGACCTCCTTGCGCTGAAAGGCGAAGCTCTCGATATTTTTCGCAATCGAACCATTGGTTTCGTATTTCAGTTTCATCAATTGTTGCCGGAATTTACCGCCCTGGAAAATGTCATGATGCCGGCCTTGATTGCCGGGCGAGGCTTTCGTCGAGCTCGAGGTCCCGCTGAGGCAATTTTGCAAGAAGTTGGACTAGGCCAGAGGTTGGAACACAAGCCGGGAGAACTGTCCGGTGGAGAACAACAGCGGGTCGCCATCGCACGGGCTTTGGTTATGGAGCCGCAGTTGCTGCTGGCCGATGAGCCGACCGGCAACCTGGATAGTGCTACCTCCGACGAGATCTATCACCTTTTACAGCAGCTTCATCGGGATCGGGGCTTGACGATGATTATCGTGACTCACAGTCGGTCCCTGGCCGAGCGCATGGGCCGTAGACTACAGATGGTGGACGGGGAAATAGTATCCTGATTTTGTTTTACAGGTTTTTTGCATTTACCTACAATTACACTTTTTATATGTCATTTCGATGGAGTTGTTTTGTTTATGTCTAGGCTGTTGTTATTTGCGCTTATATTGGCGATGCTGGTCCCGCAGGGCGCTTTTGCCCAATTGTATCAGGTCGGGCAGGTCATTATTGAGGGAAATCGGCGAGTCGAAAGCCGCTACATCGAATCGGTGTTAAATATCAGCGAGGGTCAAACCGTCTCCGCGGCTGACATCGATCTTGGGCTGCGCAACATCTACTCAACCGGACGTTTTGATGATGTGGTCGCCGAAACGGTTATGGCCGGAGAGTTGTTACACCTGGTCTATCGAGTAACTGAACGGCCCCTGTTGCGCGAAGTTGTTTTTAGCGGCAATCATGAGCTCGATGACGAGAAGCTTGGCACAATAATCAACGCCAATGCGGTCGATTTTTATCGGCCGCAGGTTGTGACTCCGGCCATAAGAAAAATTAAGCAGGCCTATGTTATGGAGGGGTATTACGCGACCGAGGTCGTGCCTCAGGTCGATATCAACGATCGGAACGAGGTTGCCCTGACGCTGAAGATTGAAGAGGGTGAACGGGTGTTTGTCACCGATATCCGCTTCGAAGGCAACACGGTTTTCACCGAAAAAGAACTGAAGAAGTTGCTCTTTTCCAAGGAAAAAGGGTTTCTTACTTTCATCACCGAACGGGGTGCCTACAAAGAGGATATGTTGCTCGCAGATCGGGATGTCATTACCGACCAGTATTACAATCGGGGCTACATTCAAGTCAAAGTTAAAAAGCCGATAACCTCTCTGCTTGATGATAAAAAATCGATGGAAGTGTTATTCGAAATCGAGGAGGGAAAGCAGTTTCGAATCGGTGAAATCGATGTGCAGGGTGATCTGTTAGGCAGCAAAGAGGTAATGCTGTCCGGTTTGACTCTACGTTCCGGGGAGGTCTTCAGCCGTAAAATGTTGCGGGAAAACATGAAGCACCTCAACGACCTGTACGCCGATGAAGGTTATGCCTTCGTCAATGTCTCGCCGGTGACCGATACCGATCCTTTTCTGCAGCAGATTAATATTGTACTGAATGTCGAGCGGGGGGTGCGGGTTAGTATCGGCCGCATCAGCGTAGCAGGCAACACTCGCACCCGGGACAAGGTGGTCCGCCGTGAAATGCGTCTCACTGAAGGGGATTTTTACAGCGCCAGCAAAATGAAAAATAGCCGCCGCCGAATTAACAATCTGGGTTTCTTTGAAGAGGTGAATCTCACCACAGGTCGCGGCGTTGACGACGCCCATATGGACGTAGAAGTTGATGTGCAGGAAAAAGCCACGGGATCTTTCAGCATCGGGGCCGGTTTCTCTTCTGCTGACGGACTGCTATTACAGGGAGCTGTGTCTCAGGATAACTTTCTTGGGCGTGCTCTGCGTTTCGATCTGTCCGCGGCACTAGGCGGCAGCAGTACTACCTATCGACTCGGTCTTCTCGATCCATATTTTCTCGACCGACACATCGCTTTTGGTGGTGATATCTATAACACCGAGCGTGAATGGACTGATTTCACCCGCAAGACCACTGGTGGTGACATCAAACTCGGTGTGCCGCTTACCGAAACAATGCGTACCTTCTTTATCTACCGCTATGAAAAGAAGGATATTTATGATGTCGACGAAGGTGCTCCACCATCGATAGAGCGCCAAGAAGGCAAGTCGACTCTGTCCTCTTTTACCGCTTCGCTGAGTCG
>MAXT01000205.1 GCA_001751225.1 Desulfuromonadales bacterium C00003107
CTACGAGATGGGGACCACGATGGCCTCATGAATTTACAGCACTATACGGACTTAACCCGGGGGGGCTCTCTGAGGTCTCCCGTCTTTTGTCTCAATGTGAACAAAAAGCGGGGCAGTGAATTCACTGCCCCGCTTTCTTTTTGTTGAGATAGCCTCTTCGGCTGACTCTATTTCATCTTCTGCAGATAACGATAGAAGTCGCTGTCGGTCGACATCACTAGTTTGCCGTTTTTGCCCACAGATTTGCGGTAGGATTCGAGGGTTCGTAAAAAGGCGTAAAACTCGCGGTCGCTGCCGTAGGCGGCGGAGTAGATTCCGGCTGCTTCAGCATCAGCCGCGCCGCGGATTTCCACCGACTTGCGGTAGGCCTCAGAGGTGATGCCCTTGAGTTCCTTGTCCATCTGGCCGAGGATGTCGGCCTTATCGCCTTCTCCTTCGGAGCGGAATTGGGCTGCGACCTTCTTCCGTTCGGAGATCATCCGCTCGTAGACCCTTTGCCGAACCTGCTCGACATAGTTGATGCGTTTGATCTGCACGTCGATCAGGTCGATGCCGTACTCGGGGGTACTGGCGCGGGCTTTCTCGAGTAGGGTGTCGAGGATCTCCTCGCGGCCAACCAACAGTTCGGGGGCGATGACTACCCCTTCGAGCTGGATCTCTTCAGGGATACTGCCGGGGGCCTGGTAGTCACTGCCGCGCACCAGTTCTACCAGCAGGTGGCCGGAGACGGCGTCGCGTACCACCGAGTCGATGATGTCGTCGAGACGGCCTTGAGCGCCACGCTCGCTGGCCACGGTCTTGAAAAAGAGCAGCGGGTCGGCGATGCGCCAGCGGGCGGTGGTGTCGAGAAAGATGTAACGCTTGTCCTTGGTCGGGATCTGGTTTGGATCGCCATCCCATTTAAGAATGCGCGTTTCAAAGCGATGCACGGTCTGAATGAAGGGGACTTTGACGTGCAGGCCGGGGCTGAGAACGCCTCCGACCGGCTTGCCGAATTCGGTGACCAGGGCCTGTTCGCCTTCGTTGACCACGAACAGCGGATTTTGGGCAAAGCCTAGCACCAGTAGGGCGACAATGATCAGTGGCAAAAAGCGTTTCATTGCTTACCTCCTTGGCCCTGGGTGCGTAACTGCAGCAGCGGTAAGGCCGCAGTGCCCTGGCCGTCCATGATGTAAATCTCGGACAGGCTCGGTAGGACCTGCTCTAAAGTTTCTAAGTAGATACGCTGGCGGGTGACTTGCGGCGCCTTGCGGTATTCTTTGAGCAGGGCCAGGTAGCGACTGGTTTCACCGCGGGCCTTGTTGATTCGCTCGATAGCATAGCCTTCGGCTTCTTGGATGGTTCGGAGACCTACGCCGCGGGCCTTGGGAACCTCGCGGTTGTACTGCTCGCGGGCTTGGAAAATTAGGCTTTCCTTCTGCTGTTCGGCTTCGTTGACCTCGTTGAAGGCGGCCTTGACCGGATCAGGCGGGTTTACGTCCTGAAACTTGACGGTGACGATGCGCACGCCGATATCGTAGCTGTTGAGAATCTGCTGCAGGTTCTGCTCGATGGCAGTGGCCAGCACCGCTCGCTCGGTGGTTAGAACCTCGGTGACGTTAGCGTTGCCCACCACCTGGCGGACCATCGCTTCGACAATGTCCCGGATGGTTGACTTGGGGTCGCGAATGCGAAACAGAAATTTAAAGGGGTCGGCGATTTGATACTGAACGATCCACTCGACATCGCTGACGTTGAGATCGCCGGTCAGGGTCAACGATTCACCTTCTAGGGCGCGCTTGGTATAGGTGGTGCGGACCCCGGCCTTGATAGTGCGAAAGCCGAATTCTTCTTTTTCAACGCGGCCGGTTTTGGCCTTGTAGACCCGGTCGACGCCGAAGGGGATTTTAACATGCAGGCCCGGTTCGGCAAAGCTGTTGAATTGGCCGAAACGAAGCAGGACGCCGGTCTCCTCGGTGTCAACTTTGTAAAGGCTGCTGGCCACAGCGAAAATCAACAACAGAGTCAAGGCGATGGAGATAACCTTGCCTCCGCCGCCTTTTTTCAGGCGGTCGGCCAGTTCGGCGACCTGGCGGTCGATGGGTTTGGGGTTACGTCCCCCCTGATGGTATTGCATTGCGCCTCCCTTGCAAAAATAGGTCTATCGAGATGTCGCTAAAAGAGTAACTATAGCACATGGAAGGTTGTTGATTGGCGAATATTCTTATTGGGCCGAACCTTGGAAGGCAGTGGAAAGTTGTGCTAGGATTGAAATACAGATCAACTGTTATGATACGAAGGAGGCGGACCGTGAGTGATAATCTTCCAAACGGTAATATCCAGTTCGAAAAGCAGAGCCGCAGCAAGAGCGGTCTGCCCGCTATGTTTAAAGTGCTGATGCACAACGACGATTACACAACGATGGAATTTGTGGTTAATGCCTTGGAAACTGTTTTCCATTTGCCACCTGCTGAAGCTCATCGTGTCATGCTGAATATTCACACTCAGGGGGTCGGGGTTTGTGGTACCTATCCCTATGAAATTGCCGAGACTAAAGTGGCTAGGGTGCATAGCTTGGCCCGCCAGTCCGGCTACCCCCTGAAATGCAGCCTTGAGAGGGCCTGAAGGGAAAGCCTATGTTCACTCAAGAAGTCCAGATTGCCTTTTCCCTAGCGGTACGGGAGGCGCAGAAGCGTCATCATGAGTACCTGACCACGGAACACGTCCTCTATGCCTTGCTCTTTGAAGAGTATAGCCAGGAGATCATTGAGGCCTGTGGTGGTGACCCGGAAGGGTTAAAGACCCTGTTGGAAGATTTTTTTACCGACCAGCTTGAGCGCATGCCTTCAGGTAAGGAGATTGTCCCGGAACAGACCGTCGGCTTGCAGCGGGTTTTGCAGCGGGCGGTGTTGCATCTTCATTCGGCGGGAAAAAAAGAGATCACTATCGGCGACGTGCTGGCTTCTCTGCTTGAAGAGGAGCAGTCCCACGCCGTGCAGTTGCTGGAACAACAGGGGGTCTCGCGACTTGATGTGCTCAATTATATCAGTCACGGGGTCAGCAAGGTTCCAAGAGATGAGGGTGGAAAGCCCTTTCCTGATGGTGGCCGGAGGCCGACCAAGGAAGGGCAGAATGAGGCCGAAAATGATCCGCTGGCAGCTTACACTGTCGATTTTTTACAGCGGGCCATTGAAGGCCGTATCGACCCTCTGATCGGCCGAGAAAAGGAATTGCGGCGCACTGTACAGGTGCTCTGCCGACGCCGTAAGAACAATCCCATCTATGTCGGTGAACCGGGGGTTGGTAAAACGGCCATGGCCGAAGGCCTGGCATTGATGATTTACGAGGATCGGGTGCCGAAGGTTTTGCAGGGGGTACATATCTACCTGCTCGACATGGGGGCGCTGCTCGCCGGTACCAAGTTCCGAGGCGATTTCGAAGAGCGCCTTAAGGCGGTGCTCAAAGCCCTGGAAGATCGCCCTGATGCCATTCTGTTTATCGACGAGATCCATACCATCGTCGGCGCCGGTGCCACTAGCGGCGGTTCCCTTGATGCCTCGAATATCCTCAAGCCCGTTTTGGCTTCCGGCGCTCTGCGCTGTATCGGTTCGACCACCTACGAAGAATACAAGAACCTGTTCGACAAGGATCGTGCTCTATCGCGTCGCTTTCAGAAAATTGATGTGGTCGAGCCGACCGTTGACGAGACGGTGGCTATTTTACACGGGCTACGCGAACATTACGAAAGCCACCATCAGGTAACCTACACCGACGAGGCTCTGCAAGCTGCGGCCGAGTTGGCCACCCGGCACATCAATTACCGCCATCTTCCGGATAAAGCCATCGACGTCATCGATGAAGCCGGTGCCGCCTGCCGCCTGACGGATAAAGTCGGCCATATTATTGGTGTCGCCGAAGTAGAGAAGGTGGTGGCTTCTATCGCTCGGATCCCGGAGCGTACCGTGTCCAGCTCTGACCGCAAGCGACTCAAGTACCTCGACCGCGATCTCAAGGGCCAGGTTTTTGGTCAGGAAGACGCTATCGATCTTCTTTGCCGCTCGGTGCTCCGAGCTAGGGCTGGACTTAGCCATCCGGAGAAGCCCACCGGATCCTTTCTGTTTACCGGGCCGACGGGGGTTGGCAAGACCGAGGTGGCCAAGCAATTGGCTCAGCAGATGGGGGTGGAATTCCTGCGTTTCGACATGAGCGAGTACATGGAGAAACATTCGGTGGCCCGCCTGATCGGCGCGCCTCCGGGGTATGTCGGTTTCGAGCAGGGCGGCCTACTTACCGACAGTATCGTTAAGCATCCCTACGCGGTGTTGTTGCTCGATGAAATCGAAAAGGCCCATCCCGACCTGTTCAATATTCTGTTGCAGGTCATGGATCACGGTCGGTTGACCGACAACAACGGCAAACAGGCCGATTTCCGCAATGTGGTGCTGATCATGACCAGCAATGCCGGAGCTCGGGACATTAGCGCTAAGTCTATCGGTTTTGGCGGTGGTTCGCCGGGCAGTGTTACCCTGGCGGTGGAGCGTACCTTCTCGCCGGAATTTAGAAACCGCCTTGATGCCATCGTGCCTTTCAAGTCCCTTGCTCAGGAGACCATGCTGCGCATCGTCGACAAGTTTATTAACGAGTTGCGCCAGCGTCTGGATGACCGGCAGGTTGTTCTGAAAATATCGCCTGCCGCTCGGTCATTGATGGCCCGTCGCGGTTACGATCCGATTTACGGGGCTCGCCCCCTAGCCCGGCTTATCCAGAGCGAGATCAGCGATGTCATCGCCCATGAAGTCTTGTTCGGTCATTTGGCCGATGGCGGCACAGTCAAGGTTGGTTGTCGACAGGACCGCTTGACCTTCCGCTACCAATGAGCCGCCTCGCTGGTAGTTGTTAATGGCAATCTATCGTCTGACCGAACAACTTGCGTTTCCCAGCCCGGAATTGGCTGAACCCGCAGGCCTGCTGGCGGTGGGGGGGGATCTTTCTCCCCACCGTCTGCTGCTGGCTTATTCGCTCGGTATCTTTCCCTGGTTTAATGAAGGCGAACCGCCACTTTGGTGGTGTCCGGATCCCCGCTGCGTGTTGCTTCCTGCAGAATTGAAGGTTAGCCGCAGTCTCAGCAAACTTCTACGCCGCAATTCCTTTCACGTAACGAGTAATCGCTCCTTTGCCCAAGTGATTGACAACTGTGCGGCCTTGCGCGAGGCGAATGGTGGCACTTGGATAACCGATGAAATGCGTGCAGCCTACTGTCGGCTGCATGAGTTCGGTTATGCTCATTCAGTGGAGGCTTGGCTGGATGGTGCTTTGGTCGGGGGGCTATATGGCGTCTCTTTGGGGCGCTGTTTTTTCGGTGAATCGATGTTTTTTCGGGTCGCGAACGCTTCCAAGGTTGCTTTCGTGACCCTCGTACGGCACCTGCGAGAGCAAGGATTCACCCTTGTGGACTGTCAGCTCCCCTCCGCACATCTCGCTTCCTTCGGTGCCCGTAGTCTGCCGCGCAGTGAGTTCCTGCAGCGCCTGGTGGACGGTGGGGTGACGCCGGGCCGGCCCGTTGCGGGGCTTTTTACCGTAAACCTGTGACTTAAAATTTTGCCTGTGTAGCCACTGATAGTGGCACGGTCGATCATCTTGAGATTTTTTGCGAAGGGGGGATTGTCTCTGCCCCAGAGGCTCGCCAATTGGTGCCTAAAAATTAAGCAAAAGGCTAAGATGGCCCACGGCATGGGGACTGTCGCTGCCCTATGCGGGTGTTCCCCACAGGGTTTTCCACG
Source organism: Desulfuromonadales bacterium C00003107 (assembly GCA_001751225.1). Taxonomy (GTDB): domain Bacteria; phylum Desulfobacterota; class Desulfuromonadia; order Desulfuromonadales; family Syntrophotaleaceae; genus Syntrophotalea_A. The sequence goes on from MAXT01000205.1 coordinate 5,760, forward strand.
AACCTGTGGATGGAACAGGAAAGCCATTGTGAATCGAGGAGTTACGTGGTCTGGTGTTGTGGAGAGGAGCCGCTTTCAGGCGCTTTGGCTGCAGCCTCCGAACGCTTTGACCTATGGCGGTTACGGATGAGGTCGGGCTTGCGCTACCTGGGGGAAATGACCGACCGAGTTGGCAAAAAATGTCTTTTCTGCGGGCAGGTCAGGCAAGAGTCTCAGCCTTGCCTGGCTGCCGCTGGTTCACAAACATTTCGATTTGCTGCTGGTCCTGTTGCAGGATATTGAGAAACTGCATGCCGGCGATGATGCCTGGGCCCTCCTCCCGTGGTGCTGTCCAGATGACCTCGCTCAGGGTGCAGATCGGTTCGCTCGCCTCGTTCAGGGCAAGCATCAAAAGGCAGAGATCGTTCTTTTGCACCGCTGTCTGAATTGGCATGCGAATGCCGCTTGCACTCAGGTTGACCTGACCGCGGGCAAAGGATGGAGCGGTCAGGGCTGTAGCAGTGGTGGTCAGTTTAGAGATCTGCTGCCGCCATTGTCGATGAAAGGCTGGCAAATTGCCTCTTTGGGCGCTATAGCGTAAGCCAACGCTGGTTTCGATTCGAAATTGGGGGCGATGGCGGAAGATGCAGAGGTCGTTGTTCATGCGCAGCCGGATGACTTTATCCGAGGGCTGGCTGTGGAATGAAGCCGTCGATTTGAGCCAAAGACCGTATCTTTCCGAAATGATTTCCAGAGGACTTCCTTCCGGAAAGGGCATTCCTTCTTTAGCGGGCCAGGTATGGGGAATGGCCACATCGAAATGATCGAGTTCGTAATTGGTGAACAAGACGTTCATCGATTCGCGACGGGCTGGCAGGTTGTCTTCGCACAGGGTGTTAACCTGCAGTCTCTGTCCTGGCGTGAAATAGCGGGTATACATTTGTGTTAAGCACCCTTTCTCTACTGGGAAAATACATTGCAGTCAAGGAAAGAGCAATTAGCGTTCCAGTATTCAAGGAGAGAGGGGAGCAATTTTACCGGCCATCGCCATGCGGCCGCTGAGGTCGCTGATGAACTGTTTGGCCACTCGACCGGAGCGACTGTCTCGTTCCTTTGACCAGCTCAGGGCCGCCCGGTTGAGTTCTTTGCTGTCAATGATCAATCGTCTCTGTTGGGCCAGGTAATGGATGATCTCCAGATAGACTTGTTGGCTCATGGGATAAAAGCCGAGACTGATGCCGAAACAGTCGGCCAAGGAACGTTTTCCCGCCAGAGCCTCTTCGGGACTGATCTCTTGACCGTCCAAGTTGTCGCTGAAATGTTCAGGAAGCAAATGGCGACGATTGCTAGTAGCGTAGAACAGGATGTTTTCGGAGGGCTCTTCGATTCCGCCATCGAGCAGTGCTTTGAGTTCCCGGTAGCCCGGGTCCTGTTCGCCAAATGAGAGGTCATCGCAAAATAGTATGAAACGATGGGACTGCTCTCTCAGCAGGCTTGTGATTTGTGGCAGTTGAAACAGGTCTTCCTTGTGGACCTCGATCAATCGCAACCCGTCTTGGAAAAAAGGGTTAAGCAACCCCTTGATGGCCGATGATTTGCCACTGCCCCCCTCGCCCCACAGCAGAACGTTGTTGGCCGGATAGCGCTGGACGAACTGGGCGGTGTTGCGTCGCAGTGTTTCGAGGATGCGGTCAATGCCGAAAAGGTCGTCATGGTTGACCAGGTTGGGGTAGGCCACCTCAGCCAGGTAGCCATTTTCCTGGTGCTGAATCCAGCGAAAAGCGATGTAGTCGCGAAATATTGCAGGGTCAAACTGGTATTCAACGAGCCGACGGGTCAAGCACTCCTCACCTAAATCAAGTATTCGGTCAAGGCGTTCGACAACATAATCCCAATCGATTTCCAGCGGCTCAATATCCATCATATAGCCTTTCCAGGGATTCCCTGTGTATTTGCGCTGTTCTATGTAAAATGATAGCAGACTCAGCTATCGCCTGCACGTCTTGCGGGAGTTGGATTGCCAGAGAATGCCCCCTGTGTTAGGATCGCTCCCCATTTAGGACCGCATGGGAAGTCCCTGTCGGTCTGAACAGGATCATTCGATTTCCTGGCTTCGCCGCCACTCTGATTCATGGTGAGCTTTTTGTGCGCAGCTAGATAGAGGATTTAGAAGTGAAAAAGCAAGAGGAACAACTATTCGCCGCAACAGCACCTGGTTTGGAAGGCGTTTGTGCTGCTGAATTGACCGCGCTGGGCATGGCTGGAGTTAAGGCTGTTGCGGGCGGGGTTGAGTTTTGTGGTGCCTTGCGGGAGCTGTACCTGGCCAACCTTTGGCTGCGCACCGCCAGCCGAGTTGTGGTTCGGTTCAGCGAGTTACGATGCCGGGATTTCCCAACCCTCTATCGCAAGGCTTTGCAGCTTCCCTGGGGGCGTTATGTTAAGCCCGGCACGCGCCTGCAGGTTCGTGCGACTTCGCGTCGTTCCCGGTTGCAACATACCGAGCGCATTGCCGACACCCTCCAAAAAGCCATGGCCCGAGCTCTGGGAGGAACGACTCCTGAGGAGAATGGGCCGACGCAGCTGTTGATTGTTTCTTTGGAAGATGACCTGTGTCGGTTGTCCCTCGACAGTTCTGGCGAATTGCTTCACCGTCGCGGTTATCGACAGGATGTCGGTGCGGCACCTTTGCGTGAAACCCTGGCTGCCGGCATACTTATGCTCCTGGGCTGGCAGGGTGATCAGCCACTATTCGATCCTATGTGCGGTTCAGGCACCTTTCTCATTGAAGGGGCTCTGTTGGCTCTGAAACGGCCTCCCGGTGCAGGGCGACAATTCGCTTTCATGGGCTGGCCGCGCTATCGCCAGGGGCTTTGGAAGGCTCTGTTGCTTGAATCCGCTAAGCAGGAGAAGGATAGTTGTCCACTGTTGGCGGGAGCCGACCGTGATGCAGACGTCCTGAATGCTGCGCGGCGAAATGCCGATCGGGCCGGGGTGGCCGATTATCTTTCGCTGCAGCCTCTGGAACTAAGTCAACAAGTGTCTTCTCCGTCATCACCGGGATTGGCCCTGTCCAATCCGCCCTACGGGGCTCGTCTTGGCCGCGGAGAATTGGACGATATCTATCGTGACCTGGGCAGAGTTTACCGGCAGGTATTGCCCGGGTGGCAACGGGCCTTTTTGTGTCCCGATCCCCGTTTGGCCCAAATTACTGGTTTGTCCCTGGCACAGGTCGCTGGCCTGCAGAATGGCGGGATTCGTGTCGGTCTGTTTGCCGCGCGGATTCAACTCGCAAGTGCAACGGGTGGATTCATTCCGAAAAATACCTGATTTGGGGTTTTAAATCCAAGGCATTTTCTGGGGCGGTTGTTGAGTTTGTCCATGACTCTCTGGATTTCTTCGTCAGTTACTTCAGAGAGATCCTTACCTTTGGGGAAGAATTGGCGAATAAGGCCGTTGGTGTTCTCGTTCAGTCCGCGCTCCCACGAATGATAGGGATGTGCAAAATAACCATTGGACTGAAGCTCTTTATCAATGTCTTGGTGCAATGCAAACTCTTTCCCGTTGTCGTAAGTCAACGTT